>JAITAH010000027.1 GCA_031284225.1 Dysgonamonadaceae bacterium
AAAATCACCGACCAGGAGCTGCTGGCCGAGATAGCCCAAAAGGATAGGGATAGGTATGTTCGCCGGGTCGCCGTAAAGAAACTCACCGACCCGGAACTGCTGGCTGAGATAGCGGAAAATGCCGGCGATTGGGAAGTTCGTTCAATTGCTTACATTCAATTGGGAGATGAACAGGCAAGCTGGGGCGTGATAGCAAAAAATGCCGGCGATTGGGAAGTTCGTTCAACTGCTTACATTCAATTGGGAGATGATCAGGCGAGTTGGGGCCTGATAGTAAAAAATAGCAATGATAGAAAAAAGCGTTTAGCCGCCGTAGCGAAATTCACCGACCAGAAACTGCTGGCCGAGATAGCCCAAAAGGATAGTGATAGCTATGTTTGTGAGGCCGCCGTAAAGAAACTCACCGACCAAAAGCTGCTGGCCGAGATAGCCCAAAAGGAAAGTAATAGGGAAGTTCGCCTGATCGCCGTAGAGAAACTCACCGACCGGCATCAGGAGCTGCTGGCAGAGATAGCCAAAAAGGATAGAAATAGCCATGTTCGCAAGGCCGCCGTAAAAAAACTCACCGACCGGCATCAGGAGCTGCTGGCCGAGATAGCCCAAAAGGATAGTGATTGGTTTGTTCGCTTAGCCGCCGTAGAGAAAATCACCGACCCGGAACTGCTGGCAGAGATAGCCAAAAAGGATGAAAATCTCTCCGTAAGAACAGCCGCTATGGAAAATTTCGACGAAGAGCACAAGCATTTGATTCCCAGAATCGTCGACGAGGTTTGGCTGACTAAAAAGTGCTATAGTCCGGAAGGCACGCGAGACTTTATCCAATCTGCGTATAAAATATCCCAACAGGCGCAAAGACAAATACTCCGGAAATACGACGGAAAAGTGCTTAGGGCATGTACGACTTATTACTTAGATGACGATGATTCATACATATCTGAACCGGAAATATCCATCCACTTCCCCAAAGAATAAACGAATGAATAACTTTAAAACAATACAGTATCATGGAAAACTTGATAGATAGGATAAAGAATATATGTAGTAGAGGCAAAACTCCGGTAAAGGAGTACCTCTCCGACCGGGAAACGCTGGACGAAATGCTGGCCGAGATAGCAAGAAAAGACCCTTACCCGATTCCGCACGTAGAGAAACTCGACGACCCGGAACTGCTGGCTGAGATAGCGATAAATGCCCGTGATGGAGAAGTTCGCCGGCTTGCCGTAAAAAACCTTATCTACCAGGATGTGCTGGCCGAAATAGCACAAAAGGATACGGAAGGGTATGTTCGCCGGGAGGCCGTAGCGAAACTCACCGACCAACATCTGCTGACCAAGATAGCAAAAGAGGACAGAAATCTTGACATAAAAAAAGCCGCTATTGAAAATTTTGACGAAGAACACAAACGTTTGATTCCCGAAATCGTCCAAGAGGTTTGGCAGAATAAAGAGAACTATCCCCCGGAAGACAGGCGAGACTTTATCTATTTCGCGTATAACATATCCCAACAGGAGCAAAAAGAAATACTCAGGAAATACGACGGAGAAATGATTAGGGAGTATATGAATTGGAGCGACCACCATATAGATGAACCTGTTGAGGGTGATTTTGGTACCGGATGGTATAGTGACCACCATGATTATTATAATAACCACACAGATATATCTGAAATATCCATCCACTTCCCTCACGAATAAACAAAAGCCAGTATGACACCCGCCACCTCACCCGTTTTCGCACCGCGCACCGTGATGCTTTCGCCCTCCGGGGCTTGTCAGGCTAATTGCAAATACTGCTTTATGCCGCACGAAGGGCAAATCATGAGCCATGAAGTATTCTCGCAGGCTATGGATTTTTTAGATGGTTTTTTCAGCAAAGACCAATGTTTTACCCTCCTGTTTCATGGAGGCGAACCGATGCTGCCCGGATTAGAATGGTATCGGGAAGCTCTTCCTTTAGTCCGCAAAAGATTCGGCTATAACGTAGATCTGAGTATGCAATCCAATATTTGGCTGCTGAACCGGGAGTGGCTTAACCTCTTCCGGGAATATAACGTAAGCGTCTCCACAAGCATAGACGGCCCGGAAGACCTATGCGACAGCCAGCGCGGAAAAGGCTACTTCGAACGAACCATGAAAAGCATCCGGCTCATGAAGGAAAACGGACTCCGGGCGTCGGCCATCGCTACGGTGGGGAAGAAGAATATCAGTCGCGAGAAATGCCGCCGGCTGTTCCGCTTCTTTGTTGACGAGGATATCCATTTTTCCCTGCACGGCGCCGTTGCCTCCATCGAGCGGGGATTTTCCGACCAGACGCTCACCGCCGCCGAGATGCTGCAAGTATTTCGCTATATGTCGGAAATTTACTTTGCCGATTATCAACAAACGTCCATGGGCACAATCGACCATATAGTACAGAACATCTACCGGAAAAAATCCGGTCTCTGCACTTTTTCCAACTGCCTCGGTTCCTACCTCGCCATCGCCCCGGACGGATACTTGTACACCTGTCAGCGGTTTTGCGGAATAAAGGAACTCTCCGTCGGGAAACTTTCGGACCATCCCACGCCGGAAAGCATTCTTAGCAGCAAGGGCTATACCGAACTTGACAATCTCTACCGGCAGGCGCACGAAATCTGCACCCAACAGGGTTGCAAACATCTTGCCTACTGCAACGGCGGATGCTGCTACACATCCTTTGCCGCCAAAAAACACAACCGGGAATGGAACGGACGAGACCCGTTTTGCGAAGCCTACCGTACTTTTTACGACGAGTTGGAAGAAAAACTTACGGAAGAGATGGTAAACGATCTGCTTAAAAAAGACCTCCCCGCCCCGCTGCTCTCCATCGCCGAAAACCGCAAACGTAGTTATATGGCCAAGGAAAACATTCGCAAAATACTCGAAGCCTATCATTGGCAGAAAGCGCCGGCCTGTGTAGAACACAAAAACTTGGAAACCGTATATCTGAACATCTCCGGCGAAATGCCCGCCGAAACGATACTCAAAACCATAGACGAGGCATTTGCCTTGGGCTTCCGGCAGTTTATCTTCACGGGAGGCGAATCGCTTTTCCTCCGGGATGCAGAAAAGCTATGGGCCGCCCTTTCCGAATACGTAAAAACGCATCGCACTCCCCGGCTTATCCTCCGGACCACGAATGAGCAGCAATGCGACGAAAACATCCGTACACTCCGCCGCATCGCCCCACACATCCAGATAGTGTTTACAGGAAAGGAATGTAGCGAATGTACCGAATACGTTTTCAATCCGGATAGTATCTATAAGCCATTCCGTCCGAAAATCAAATGTTCGATAGGCAACCAATTGCACATCGAACCGGACGGCTCCATATACTCGTGCTATGTATATATAAATAAGGAGAACTACATGGGAAACGTTTCCGACGAGAAAGCGCTGGATAAAGCCATCCGTTCCGATATATTTTCGCATTGGCGGAATACAACCGTTGACGCCCATCCCAAGTGCCGCGCCTGCGATGTACGTTACCTCTGCGGCGGAGTATGCAAAATAAAGACGGATTGCGGGCAGGAATACCGGTATTACAAAAAATTGGTTGACCTGGCGCAGGAAATGGAAGAAAAATCATGTAGCACATAAGATGTGTAGCGGCTTTGCCGCGAAACAATTAACAAACCCAAACGCGACGGACGCCGTAGGCGGCTACACACAGCATTATAATATTTTTGCTTCACCCGATTTGGGTGAAGCAAGCAAAAAAAAATGACTACCGGAATGAATTTATAGGGAAACGTACTGTTTTTTTTCCGAATTGACAATAAAAATTCCGCAACCTCTCTCGTTTCGTAAAAACAACTCCCTCCCTTTTTGCTGATACCGCTTTTATTTGTACCTTTACGCTCCATTTGAAAAACTGCACAAATATGCAACGTGTTTTTTATTATTTACTCTTTTTCGGGCTTGCTTTTTCCGCTTGCAAATCGCCGGATAAGAAAACGAACTCCTTGAAAATCGGCGTAATGTCGTCGATGGACTACGTCCCTTTGGCGGTAGCGCGGGAACAGGGATTTTTCGACCGGCAAGGCGTCCGGGTGGAAATTCAGAAGTTTTATTCGGCCAACGACCGGGACGCTGCTTTCCAAAGCGGAAATATCGACGGCACGGTGATTGATTATACAGGAGCAATTCTTCAAAAAGCGGGAGGCGTCGATTTGAAACTCACCTCCGCCTGCAACGCCACTTTTTGCCTGATGACTGCGCAACCGGAAATTCGTCAGCTTTCTGACCTTTCAAACAAGAAAACCGGCGTTTCCCGGAATACAGTGATTGACTTTTGTTTGGAAATGGCTTTGCTATCCGCTCACATTCCGGTTACCGCAATCGAAAAACAGGAAATCAACAAAATCCCTATCCGGTTCGAGATGATGATGAAAGGTCTATCGGACGCGACGGTTTTGCCCGACCCTTTCATCTCTATCGCAACGGCAAAAGGAGCCAAATCTCTTGTCTGTATGGAAGATTTGGGTTATGCCGTAACCGGAATCATGTTTCATACCCAAGCCATCGACCGGAAATCCGATGAAATAAAGGCTTTTTACCGCGATTACAACGAAGCGATCGAATATATTCATACGCATTCGGTAGAAGATTTGGAAACGGTTTTGGTAGAAGAAATCGGATTTCCGAAAGCGTTGATCGCTTCGGTGCAACTGCCCGATTACACTCCGGCTCAAATGCCTCAGGAGAAAGACATTCAGGCAGTTTGCGCCTGGCTGAAAGAGAAAAAATTAATTCCGGAACACTTCTCCACGCAGGATTTGTCGGATAAGCGTTTCATTCAACCGTAAACAATGGCTTTCCTTTCCATCCAGCATTTGACGGTCGGTTATGAGAAAACGGAAGCGATTCGCCGTTTAAATTTCTCTGTGGAAAAAGGGAATATTTGTTGTCTGATCGGACCTTCCGGTTGCGGAAAATCCACGCTGCTGAAAACGATTTGCGGGATACTTCAACCGCAGGAGGGAAAAATCTTGCTGGAAAATGCGACCATCGATCCGACCAAACAAACTATCGGATACATCCCTCAACACTTTGGTTTACTGGATTGGCTCACAGTGAAAGACAACCTTTTTCTGGGAAAGAAAATCAGAAAAATTCCTTCTTCTCCCGATGATGAACAAATCATCCATCAATTAGAAATCGGCCAATTATTGAATCGTTACCCGAAAGAATTGAGCGGCGGTCAACAGCAACGAGTCGCCTTGGCGCGCGCCTGGATGTTACAACCGCAACTGCTGCTGATGGACGAGCCGTTTTCGTCCTTAGACAGTTTTACGGCCGACCGCTCCATCGATCTGTTTCTGCAATTATGGGAAAAGCAAAAGATTACCACGCTGTTCGTTACGCATAACCTCCGGGAAGCGGTACGCATCGGTCAATCCATTGTTTTACTCTCGGAACAACCGGCGGAAGCGCTGGAAGTGATTCCGAAAAAAGATTTTCAACGCTTATGTTAGCTTTGTGGGAACATCTTTTGGCAAGCGTCATCCGGCTAACGGAAGGTTTATCGCTGGCATTCCTGATTGCGGTTCCGATCGGGTTACTGCTGTCTCATTCTCCGAAAATCAACAAAATAGGAAGTCCGATACTCTATTTCAGTTATCCGATACCGAAATTAGCTTTGTTGCCGGTGGTCATGCTGCTGATGGGTATCGGCGAATCGGCCAAAATCACAATGATTGTGTTGATTCTGGTTTTTCAGATTATCATCACTATTCGCGATGCGGCATTGCACATTCCCCGCGAGAAATTTCACGTAATGATCTCTTTGGGAGCCAATAAACGACAACTGTTGCGCTGGGTGGTGCTGCCCGCCATCTTACCGGATGCGCTGACTTCGCTTCGAGTCGCGGTCGGCACGTCGGCCTCCGTTTTGTTCTTCACCGAAACGTTTGGAACAGACAAAGGCGTCGGATTTTACATTGTTGACTCCTGGATGCGTCTCGATTACCGGAACATGGCCGTCGGAATACTTGCCTTGTCTTTGATCGGACTGGCGCTCTTTTCCGCCATCGACCTGTTGGAAAAACGATTATGCAAATGGAAAACAATTTTAAATAACAAATAAACAATATGAGGAAACATTTTTTTCTCCTGGGGTTCGTCCTGATGCTCATTCCCGCTTTGTATGCACAAGAAGAAAACAAGTTGCAAAAATTGAAAACCGCTTTCCGGAGCGAATCTTTCAGCCTTTATGGATACGGACAAATTGAATATAACCTGACGGAACATCCCGAAGGCAACCTTCCGAATAATTCCTTAGACCTGGCGCGCGCCATTCTTTTTGCCACCGGCAAATTAGGCGATCACAACCAGTACGGTTATATGTTGATGTACGATTTCGGCCCCAATCCCAACCTGCACGAATTGTACGGGGAATGGACGCCGTTGAAAGCCGTACAGTTACGGATAGGACAATATAAAATCCCTTTTACGCTGGAAAATCCAATGTCGCCGACACGCATCGAAACGATTCGTTTTTCCCGTTCGGCTTCCGCCATGAGCGGCAGCGCCGGCGATGTTAATCAATTCGACCTCAACGGCAATTCAACCGGACCTAAAGCCGGACGCGACGCCGGAGTGCAGTTATCCGGATTATTATTTCCCCAAAACGAATTCTTCCAGCTGGAATATTACGCAGGACTGTTTAACGGAACAGGCATCAACACCAAGGACAACGACAATCACAAGGACTTTATCGGAACGGCTTACTGGCATCCTGTCCGGGGACTCCGGCTGGGCGGTTCCGTCTATTCGGGCAAATTATACAACCGCAACCGCGACCGGTGGACAACCGGCGCCGAATACAACGGCCGACATTTTTACGCTCGCGCCGAATATATTGCCGCCAACGACGGCGGCCTGAAACGGAACGGTTATTACGGTTCGCTCGTCTGGAAAGTAATCCCCGACCGGTGGGAAATCGTGGGAAAATATGATTTCTACAACAACGATATCCATTTGGATACTAACGGTGTAAGCGATATAACCGCCGGCCTCAACTACTATTTTGCTCCCCTGTCGCGCATCCAACTGAATTACATTTATTCGGACGATGCGCTCAACGGGACAAACAATACCTTGCTGGCGCAGTTACAGGTGTTTTTTTAAAGACTTTTGGGAACGGCCTCCTTTTTAGTATATGCCAGATAATCGGCAGGAAATAAATATCTGGGAGTTTTTATGAATATCTGTTTTTATTTTTCAATCATCTCAATCATTCGCGCTACAACCGGCTTGGCTTGATAGTTTCGGTCGAACAAAAGCGGATAATCGGTTCTGCCTTTCACCGGCCAATCGTTGAGCCAGCTATCGTTGTCGGTAACGCCCCAAGTAGTAACTCTCGAAATCACAT
>JAITAH010000097.1 GCA_031284225.1 Dysgonamonadaceae bacterium
AACACAACAAATATCGCTACAATTACGGACGGCAGGCAAATAAAACTCTAAAAAATATTTTAGTACCGTTAATCAGATAGCAGTATGGTTAATTTAGAAACAGATAACTTTTGCGAGTATGTATCTTCGTTGATTTTAAAGGAATATATTGCAGGTTTTGACCCTGACTGGAAACTTACTTTCTCGGATATTTCACATTCCGAATTAAGTGAAGCTACAATTTATCATATTGCAAAGCAAGTGAAAGGTGGTTTTGTAAGTGGAGAAATTCAGGAAGACAAAAAGCAGGGATGGTGGTTTTTGAAAATTCAAAATATTTCTACAATGGTTGACGGCTCGCCCGATTGGCAATTTATGGAAAATTATATCAAGTCGTTGCCTTATTCTAAATCAATATAATTTCCGTTAATATCAAACGTCTTGAATGATGTTGTTATTTCTTCAAAATTTAAGACAAAAAAATATCCAAACAACCCGAATGCCAAGTTCTCTCATAAAATTGCCGGTTACCTCTGACGGCTCGCCCGATTGGCAATTCATGGAAGATTATATAAAGGGACTACCTTATTCGAGATGTTTGTAAAATAATTATAACGAGGAGAAATTGACAGAACCTCAACACAAAGAAGGATACAAACCCTATTTCTTGCATCCTTCCTATGGCGATTGTAAAATGTACTGCCCTACTTATACCCCTCATTATGCACCTGCGTAACCGCCCGTCCACTCGGATCGATCATCTTCTTGAATGCGGCGTCCCATTCGAGGGCAACCGGTGTGCTGCAAGCGACCGACGGAACCGACGGAACCGTTTCGGCCGCGGCATCCGATGGAAACAGTTCTTCAAATATGGAACGGTAATGATATTCTTCTTTCGTCATCGGAGGATGGATCGGGAAACGTTCGGCCGACCGGGCAAACTCTTCATCGCTGACCTGAGAAGAAGCCAGTTCCCGCAAGGTATCAATCCAACTATACCCTACTCCATCGGAAAACTGCTCTTTCTGACGCCACGCTACACTTTCCGGCAACAAATCCTCAAACGCTTTGCGCAGAATCCATTTCTCCATCCGGCCTTTCCGTCCGCTCAATTTGTCTTCGGGATTCAAGCGCATGGCGATATCCATAAAATCCTTGTCCAAAAACGGCACACGGCCTTCCACACCCCAAGCAGCCAAAGATTTATTGGCGCGCAAACAGTCGTAAAGGTATAATTTATCTAATTTGCGAACGGTTTCCTCGTGCAAAGCCTTAGCGTCCGGCGCTTTATGGAAATACAAGTAGCCGCCGAATATTTCATCGGCGCCCTCGCCCGAAAGCACCATTTTAATTCCCATCGAACGGATCACCCGCGCCAGCAGATACATGGGCGTAGAAGCCCGGACGGTCGTAACATCGTAGGTTTCGATGTGATAAATCACATCGTGAATAGCATCCAAGCCTTCCTGAATAGTAAAATGCACTTCGTGATGTACCGTTCCGATGTGGTCGGCCACTTTCCGGGCGGCCGCAAGGTCGGGCGAACCATCCAGACCTACGGCAAAGGAATGTAAGCGGGGCCACCAAGCCTTTTCATTGCCGTCGCCTTCAATCCGTTTGGAAGCGTATTTTTTAGCTACGGCCGATACAATGGACGAATCCAGACCGCCGGACAATAATACGCCGTAAGGCACATCCGTCATCAATTGCCTTTTGACGGCAGATTCCAGCGCTTCGCGCAAATGAGTAATCACTTCGGGATTCTGTTCTGAGGTCGGACGATCCTTTACGCAGTCATAGTCCCTCCAGTCCCTTTTATACCAAAGGGTTAATTTCCCGTCTTTGCTGGACAGGTAATGTCCCGGAGGAAAACTTTCGATTTTTTCGCAATAACCTTCCAAGGCTTTAAGCTCGGAAGCGACGTAAAAAGCGCCCTCCTTGTCCCAACCCATGTAGAGCGGAATAATACCGATATGGTCGCGGGCAATCAAATAGCTGTCGTTTTCGGAATCGTAGAGCGCAAAAGCGAAGATACCGTTCAGGTCTTCCAAAAAATGGACGCCCTTTTCCTTGTACAGCGACAGGATAACTTCGCAATCGGATTTGGTTTTAAACGCATAATCCGGTTGCCGATCGCGGATTTCCTGATGATTGTATATTTCGCCGTTTACCGCCAAAACGACTTTCCCGTCCGGAGAATACAAGGGCTGGCCGCCCGACTGCGGATCGACAATCGCCAATCGCTCGTGCGCCAGAATGACTCGTTCCCCACAATAAATCCCCGACCAGTCCGGTCCCCGGTGCCGGATGCGTTTTGACATGACTAAGGCTTGTGAACGTAATTTTTTTGAAGGTTGTTTCAGATCAAATATTCCAACTATTCCACACATAACAAAGATTATTTATTAAAAAAGATTATTTATTATTTTGATAAAAATTTCTCTATTGCTTCCGCTGCCTGCCTGCCCGATACGATGGCGCGTACCACTAAGCTGGCGCCGCTCGTTACGTCGCCGGCAACAAACACTTTCTGTACCGACGATTCATTGGGTTTAACCGCTTCGACATTGCCTCTTGCATCGTATTTTACACCCAAACCGTCCAACAAGCCTTCGTGAACCGGTTGCGTAAATCCCATCGAAAGCAAGACCAAATCCGCCGGGATAATTTCCGGTTGTCCGATTTCTTTCATGGTCCAGCGGCCGGTTCCCTCTTTCGTCCATGCCACTTCCACCACTTCTACGCCGGTTACTTTGCCTTTTTCGCCGATAAATCGCTTGGACGCCAACGACCAACGCCGCTCGCAGCCTTCTTTGTGCGAAGTAGATGTCCGCAAGATATTGGGATAATTCGGCCACGGCGTATCCGGATTTGTCGTTTCGGGCGGCGCCGGCATAATTTCGATTTGCGTTACTTTGCTGGCTTTTTGGCGGATAGCCGTTCCCACACAATCGGAACCCGTATCGCCGCCGCCGATAACCAGCGTCTTTTTCCCTTTGGCCGAGATGCGTTCGGAAATCGGAACCGTCTGTCCACTCACGATCCGGTTTTGTTGTTTCAAAAAGTCCAGAGCAAAATGAATGCCTTTCAACGCCCGCCCTTCGATGGATAAATCGCGGGGAACGCCGGCGCCGGTGGTTAAACACACGGCATCAAATTTCGACAATAATTTATCCGTCGGAAAGTCTTTCCCGACTTCCACTCCGGTTTCAAAGTGGATGCCTTCCGCTTTCAGGAGGTCCAAGCGGCGTTCGATTTGTTCTTTGTTCAGTTTGAAATCGGGAATCCCGAGGCGCAACAAGCCGCCAATATACTCGTCTTTTTCATAGACCGTAACCGTATGACCTTTCTTATTTAATTGATCGGCCACAGCCAAACCTGCCGGGCCGGAACCGACTACGGCCACCTTTTTCCCCGTCCGTATTTTCGGCGGATGGGGTTTGACATAGCCTTCTAAAAAAGCATGGTCGGTAATGGCCGCTTCGTTTTCCCGAACCGTCAACGGTTGGTTTTCCAGATTCAAGACGCAACTCTTTTCGCACGGGGCCGGACAAACCCGGCCGGTAAATTCGGGAAAATTATTCCGTTTGATAAGGATTCCGTACGCTTCCTGCCACTTTCCCTGATACAGCAAGTCCTGCCATTCGGGAATCAAATTGCCCAGCGGGCAAGCCCAATGGCAAAACGGTACGCCACATTCCATACAGCGGGAGGCCTGTAACATCCGGTCTTCGGAGTTGAGCGTCTGTTCTACTTCGCCAAAGTCTGCGATACGGTCTAACAACGGCCGGTAACCCGCTTCTTTCCTGTTTATTGTTAAAAATGCTTTTGCGTTTCCCATAATTGATTAATAATCCGATTCCACCATTTCAATTTTGCGTTTAATTGCTTCCATTTTTTCCTCCTGTAATACTTTTTTGTATTCGATGGGAATGATTTTAATAAAATGTTTCAAGTATTCGTCCCAATTTTCCAATATGCGTTTTGCCAGCGGGCTTTGCGTGTAGTGCGCATGTTGCGAAATCAGGCGCTGCAATTCGATGCTGTCCGATTTATCCTCTATCAAGGTCAGTTCCACCATTTCCATGTTACAGAAATAGTCGAAATTCCCGTTCATATCCAGCACGTAAGCCAAACCGCCGCTCATACCCGCTGCGAAGTTCTTGCCCGTGGGGCCTAAGACTACGGTTCGTCCGCCGGTCATGTATTCGCAACAATGATCGCCTACGCCTTCCACTACGGCAATCGCCCCGGAATTACGTACGCAGAACCGCTCCCCTACCTGTCCGTTAATATACACTTCGCCGGAAGTAGCGCCATACAGCAAGGTATTACCGGCAATAATATTGTTTTCCGGCAAAAAAGAAGCCGTTTTGGGTGGCACCAGAGCAATGCGCCCGCCCGACAGGCCTTTCCCCAGATAATCATTGGCTTCGCCTTCGAGGTAGAACGTGATTCCGGCGGCGAGGAACGCCCCGAAACTTTGGCCGGCCGAACCTTTCAATCCCACCGTAATGGTATTATCCTGCAATCCGCCGTTGCCGTATCGTTTCGCTATTTCTCCCGAGAGCATAGCTCCCACCGCGCGATCGGTATTATCAATGCTTACTTCCATCTCTACCGGCAACGATTTTTCGATGGCCGGTTTGGTTTTGCGGATAATTTCCTTGTCCAACACATAATCAATTTTGTGATCCTGCGTTTTCGTACAACGAATATCGTTCCCGTTGGAAATACATTCCGTAATCCGGGAAAAATCCAGTTTTTTGACTTTCGGATTGGCGTCCCATTTTTGAATTTCAATCAGATCCGAGCGGCCGATGATTTCGTCCATACTGCGGAACCCCATCTGCGCCAGATGTTCCCGGACTTCCTGCGCCAGAAATGTAAAGAAATGAATCAAATATTCGTATTGGCCTTTGAAGCGCTCCCGCAAGCGTTCGTCCTGCGTGGCTACGCCTACCGGACAGGTATTCAGGTGGCATTTGCGCATCATTACGCAACCCAGCACAACCAGAGCGCTGGTGGCAAAACCGTATTCTTCAGCGCCTAACAGGGCGGCTATAATAATGTCTTTGCCGGTTTTCAACTGTCCGTCGGCTTGCAGGCGAACAAAGCTGCGCAAATTATTCAGCACCAGCGTTTGTTGGGTTTCCGACAATCCCAGTTCCCAGGGAACGCCTGCATGTTTGATGGAACTGATGGGACTGGCGCCTGTGCCTCCGTCGGCGCCGGAAATCACAATCATATCGGCTTTGGCTTTGGCAACGCCGGCGGCGATGGTGCCTACGCCGGCTTCCGATACTAACTTAACGGAAATACGCGCTTGGGGATTTACGTTTTTCAGGTCGAAAATCAACTGCGCCAAGTCTTCTATCGAATAAATATCGTGATGCGGCGGCGGCGAGATCAACGTAATACCCGGAATGGAGTGCCGCGTTTTTGCAATAATCTTATCCACTTTGAAGCCGGGAAGCTGTCCGCCTTCGCCCGGTTTAGCGCCTTGTGCGACTTTTATCTGCAATTCGTCGGCATTGATTAAGTATTCGGCCGTTACTCCGAAGCGTCCCGAAGCGACTTGCTTGATGGCCGAACGGCGATTCAATCCGTCTTCGCCCAACGAGAAACGGGCCGGGTCTTCCCCACCCTCGCCGGTATTGCTTTTTCCATGCAATGTATTCAGCGCAATGGCCATGGCTTCGTGCGCTTCCTTACTGATGGAACCGAATGACATGGCGCCCGTTACAAACCGTTGCGTAATGGCTTCTACGGGTTCTACTTCCGACAGATCGACCGGATTTTTTTTATAGGTCATGAAATCGCGGATAAACACCGGCTGGGGTTTATGATCCACGATCCGGGCGTACTCTTTAAATTTTGCGTAATCTCCTGTGCGCGTAGCAATTTGCAGTTTGGAAATGGTTTCTGGATTCCATGCGTGATACTCGCCTTCTTTACGAAACGTGTAATTGCCGTTGTTGTCTAATTCGTAAAGCGGCGATAATTTCAAATTCGTAACAGCGGATTCCTGAAACGCATGCCTGTGATCGATTAACGCATCCCGGGCAATATCCGACAAATCGATGCCTTCCATCTGCGAACGCATTCCTTCAAAATAGGAATCCAGCAATGGTTGACTGATGCCGACCGATTGGAATATCTGAGCGCCGCGGTACGAACGCAAAGTCGAAATTCCCATCTTGGAAAGCGCTTTCAACAGGCCTTTGTTGACGGCTTTGATGTAGTTTTTTTCCGCGGTATGAAAATCGAGCTGTATCTCGTGTATTCTGACTTTTTCCTGCAAAACGGCAAACGCCATGTAGGGATTGACCGCCGTAGCGCCAAAGCCGAACAGCAAGGCAAAATGATTCACTTCGCGCGCTTCGGCCGTTTCGACAACAATCGCTATCTGCATCCGCTTCCGTTTGGCAATCAAATGGTGATGAATGGCCGATACCGCCAACAGGGACGGAATCGCTACATTGTCCTTGTTAACGCCCCGATCGCTCAATATCACGTAATGGTAACCGTCATCCACGGCTTTTTCGGCTTTTTGACAAAGATTGGTCAAAGCGTCCGACAGCGCCATCGTGGCCTTTTTTTCTTCCGTTACTTTAAACAATGCAGGTAAAGTCAGCGATTTGAACCCTTTATAGCCCAGATGGGTAAGAATATCCAAATCCAGATTGTTGATTACCGGACTTTGCAGTTTCACCATTTTACTCAATTCCGGCGTAGGAACCAACAGGTTGGCATCCTGACACCCAATGTACAACGAGAGGGACATGACCAGTTCCTCGCGAATGGGGTCGATGGGCGGATTGGTAACCTGCGCGAACAACTGCCGGAAATAACTGAACAGGCGTTGCGGTTTATTTGACAGCACCGCCAAGGGCGTGTCATTCCCCATCGAGCCGATCGGTTCTTTGCCCTCGGTGGCCATGGGAACAATGATTTTTTCGACGTCTTCTTTCGTATAACCGAACGCTTTTAGCTGGGCGGACAGATTTTCGACGTCGTATTTTACGGTTCTTCCGGAAGAGATATTGTCTAATTTAATCCGGTTTTTATCGATCCAGTCCCGATAAGGGTGCGCATTGGCCAATTCGGCTTTCAATTCCGGATCGTAATGTACTTTACCTGCTAATGTATCTATCATCAACATTTTACCCGGTTGCAGACAGCCTTTTTCTTTGATTTCGACCGGTTCAAACGGCAATACGCCGGCTTCGGAAGCCACCACCATAATGTCGTTTTTGGTAATCAGATAGCGGGCGGGGCGAAGGCCGTTGCGGTCTAACATTCCGCCGGCATAACGGCCGTCGGTGAACAGCAAGGTGGCGGGACCGTCCCACGGTTCCATAATAATACTGTGGTATTCGTAAAACGCTTTCAGTTCGTCGGAAATGGGGTTTTTGCTGTTCCAGCTTTCGGGAACCAGCATCGACAAGGCGTGTGGCAGCGATTTTCCCGACATCACTAAAAATTCAAGCACATTATCGAGCGAGGCGCTGTCGGACATTCCCGGTTGAACAATCGGATAAATATCTTCCGGTTTACCTAATTCGGGCGCCTGTAAAACGCTTTCGCGGGCTTCCATCCAGTAGCGGTTGCCGCGGATCGTATTGATTTCTCCGTTGTGCCCCAGAAAGCGGAAGGGTTGCGCCAAATCCCAACTCGGAAACGTGTTGGTGCTGAAACGCGAATGGACCAGCGCCAGACCGCTGGTAAAATACGGATTGGTTAAGTCCGGAAAATAATCGCGCAACTGCGTCGAGGTCAACATCCCTTTGTAGGCAATGCGTTGTGTGGAAAGGCTGACAATATAAAAAGAACGCTTATCGTCCAGCGAAGATTTGTAAATTTTCTTTTCCATCTTTTTGCGGGCGATATACAGTTTGCGTTCCAAAACTTCCTGACGGTCTTCGCCCACGATAAAGATCTGTTTGATGGCCGGTTCATTGGCGCGTGAAATCTCGCCGAGAATCTCGCTGTTAACGGGAACATCGCGCGTGGCCAGCATTTTCAATCCTTCCTGTTCGATGATGTTCTGCAACACTTCCATGCACAGAGAGGCCTGATCGGCATCTTGGGGAAGAAAAACCAGACCGGCGCCGTATTTTCCTTTTTCGGGAACCGGGATGCCCTGTAATAAAATAAACTCGTGCGGGATTTGCAACATAATTCCCGCCCCGTCGCCGGTTTTATTGTCGGCGCTTTCGGCGCCGCGATGCAGCATGTGTTCCAAAACCTGCAACCCCTTTTCTACAATCTCGTGGGATTTATTCCCGTGAATATCAACCAAAAGTCCTACGCCGCATGCATCATGCTCCCGTTCCGGACGGTATAAACCTGTTTTTCGCATCTATATCCAATGTTAAAAAAGCAGGACAAAAGTAATCATTTTATTTTCATCAAACAAGTTTTATGTCGTTTTGTTATAAGAGTTCCGGATTTCAATTCAATTTGATGGGTGTAGAGCGATTATTAGATATTTCATTGTCGTTTGGCCTCTTAGCGGATATTTCACTGAAAAACACCAAAATTTTTAAAAAATATGTTATATAATATCTTTTTTTTTTTTGAATATAGCAAAAAATACCTCACCGTTGTACCCGATAACCTAAAACAATCTTTTTGCCTTAAGACTAATGCCTATTAAAAACTAAATAAAAAGGCCCCCTGTGAAGAGGGCCTTTTTTATCGTTTATACTTTACGCGGTATGATTTTGTGCAGACGCTTTTCCCCGTCGGGGAATCCTATCAATAGAAAAATACGTATCCAAAATACCCTAAAACCTCGTTAGAGGTTTCACATTATTCAAGTGGCTTAAAAACATAACGCTCATCATATTCTATTTCAAATAATTTCAAAAATTCAAGATATTCCTCCTTAAATGTCCGTTTTTTATGGTGTTTTTCCTGATTAGCAATATAATTTGCAATATCGGAAATTTGTGATTTCCCATAACTAAACGCCCCAAAACCCTCTTGCCACGAAAATTTACCCGACACAAAACGATTTCCGTTAATCCATAAAGACGAACTCCGCTTTACATCAGCCATTAAATCAGAGGACGATTGTTTGGGCGACATACTTACTAGTGCGTGAATATGGTCGGGCATTCCTCCTAGTTGTAACAATTTGTGTCCTTTGTTGGTTATCGTGCCCGTCATATATTCGTATAATTCGTCCCTCCAACGCTCTTGTATCAATCCAAGCCGATTTTGAACGGCGAAAACGTAATGAATGTAAATTTGGGCGTATATGTTTGCCATAGTTGTTATAGATATGAATCTCCTACGGAGATTTTGTTGTATTTATATTTGTTTTTCTATTGATAGGTTTGCCCTGACGGGCAATGCTATGCTTGCAACCTCCAATAGGTTCTCATTGATATTCGATCCGATTCCCTTTCTGTGATGGGCAATCTGACACGTTTACAACCGGCATTTTCTTTACGCACTATGGTTTTGTGCAGTCGCCTATCTTCCCCGTCGGGGAATCCTATCAATAGAAAAATACGTATCCCTTTTTCTTGTTTCCCTGTTAAGGGATTCATAAACAGAAAGTGAATTCCCTGACCAATCCGGCACGTTGACAACCGGCATTTTCTTTA
>JAITAH010000116.1 GCA_031284225.1 Dysgonamonadaceae bacterium
ATTTCCGGCGAAAAAGGCGGCAATCAGGCTAAACCATTAATCGTTGCGGGCATAATCGGCGGTTTATACGATTTCATAGCGTCCTCTTTCGGATGGTGGAACGAAGTAATTTCGTCGCGCATCGTTCCGATCGGCGAAACATTGGCCGAAAAAGTAAAACTGGTATTCAAAGTCAACTCCGGAGCGGCAGTATTGGGATTGGGTTATATTGTCGGCCTGAAATATGCCACCATTATCTGTTGCGGTTCATTCTTGGTATGGTTCATCATTATCCCGATAGTGAACGGAATTTGGAGCAACGCTGTAATGAATATGTGGAATCCGGCGATTGTAGATACCATCGGAGCGATGTCCCCCGAAACAATTTTCAAGGAATACGCCCGTTCCATTGGCATAGGCGGTATTGCAATGGCGGGAATTATCGGCATCATTAAATCGTGGAGCGTAATTAAAAGCGCCGTCGGCTTGGCCGGTAAAGAATTGAAAAGCAAAACAGGAGCAGCGGAAGGTCAGACAATACGCACCCAACGCGATTTATCCATGAAATTTATTTCGATCGCCAGCATCGCTACCCTACTCCTGATACTCGCATTTTTCTACTTTGGAGTAATTCATAATATTCTGTTTGCTTTAGTCGGATGGTTATTGGTTACCGTTATTGCCTTTTTGTTTACGACGGTTGCGGCAAACGCCATTGCCATTGTAGGCACAAATCCGGTTTCAGGAATGACTTTAATGACGTTGATTCTGGCATCGGTTGTTTTGGTTGCCGTGGGATTGAAAGGCACCGGCGGCATGTTGGCCGCCCTGATTATGGGCGGTGTTGTTTGCACGGCATTGTCCATGGCCGGCGGATTTATTACCGACCTGAAAATCGGTTATTGGCTGGGCAATACGCCGGCGAATCAGGAAAGATGGAAATTCTTAGGCGCTTTGGTTTCGGCCGCTACGGTTGCCGGCGTAATCATGATTTTAAACGACACGTTCGGTTTCACAGGCGAAAAAGCGCTGGTAGCGCCTCAAGCCAATGCAATGGCAGCCGTTATCGACCCGCTGATGTCGGGTACCGGCGCCCCGTGGTTACTGTATGGTATTGGAGCCGTCTTAGCGATTATTCTTACCTTCTTGAAAATTCCGGCTTTAGCCTTTGCCTTGGGCATGTTTATTCCACTCGAATTGAATGTGCCTTTATTGATTGGAGGCGCTGTAGCATGGTTTGTCAGCAGTCGCTCCAAAAATCCGGACGTCAACAAAGCGCGTTTGGATAAGGGAACTTTATTAGCTTCGGGATTTATCGCCGGCGGCGCACTGATGGGCGTTGTAAGTGTCGCCCTGCAATATTTTGAAATTCACCTGGCGAATGAAGCATGGTTAGAAACCGTTTATTCTCAATGGATCGCGTTAGTCGTTTATATCGGACTGATTGCTTATCTGATTTGGGACAGTATGCGTATCGATCAGTCGCGTTAATTCAATAAATTCTTCTACGGACAACTGTTCGGGGCGTTTGTCGAATACCGGGTGGACGAGGATTTCATTATCTTTTCCCAAGAGGGATTTTAAGGAATTGCGCATCGTTTTTCGCCGTTGATTGAAAGCGGTTTTGACTACTGTCCGGAATAGATTTTCATCACAATCCAATTGCAATCGGCTGTTACGGGTCATCCGGATAACGGCCGATTTTACTTTGGGAGGAGGATCAAATACGTCCGGTTCCACCGTAAACAGATATTCGATATGATACCAAGCTTGTATCAGCGCCGAAATGATTCCGTAGCTCTTCTTTCCGGGAGGCGACGCCAAACGTTCAGCCACTTCTTTCTGTATCATTCCCGCACAACAAAGAATTTGATCCCGATAGTCCAATACTTTGAAAAAAATTTGACTGGATATATTATAAGGATAGTTTCCGATCACGCAAAACGGAGTGGAAAACAGCGTCGTTAAATCTAATTTCAAAAAATCCGCTTGAATAATTCGTTCATTTAACGCCGGATAATGGGTTTGCAGATACGTTACCGATTCGGCGTCCAATTCTACTACGGTCAAATCGCGGCGATCGCGCAAGAGAAATTGCGTCAGCACGCCCATTCCCGGACCGACTTCCAAAACCGGCTGCTCCGGATAACTCGAAACGGTTTGGGCAATTCGTTCCGCTACCGACAAATCTTTCAGAAAATGCTGGCCTAACGATTTTTTTGGACGGACATTACGATGATATAACATATTTTTTCTTATCTTTGGCATCGCAAAAGTAGTAAAAAACAACAAACAGATGGCTAATCCATTAGGTAAATTACTTAAAATATTTATTCCGCTGGTTTTGGGAATTGTCATTTTATATTTTCTGTATCGGAAAACGGATTTTAACGAACTGTGGCATTACATCAAAGGCGCCAACTGGTGGATATTGAGTTTCTCCTTGATTTTCGGACTAATGGGAAATACGTTCCGCGGATTGCGTTGGGATTTATTGATTCGTCCGTTGGGTTACCAACCGAAAACTTCCCATTTAGTGTATGCCGTATTGGGAAGTTATGCCGTGAATTTTGCCATTCCGCGGGCGGGCGAACTTTGGCGTTGCGGCGTGATTTCCAAAAAAGAAAAAGTTCCTTTTTCCAAGTTAATCGGCACCATCCTGATCGATCGTTTGTTCGATGTGGTAATGGTTGGGTTATTTATTTTGGCAGCATTCGTTTGCAATGTGAAAGTGTTCTACAAAAACCGCGATTTATTCAATTTGCCCGATTGGCTCACATCGCCCGGCTTGTACATCGGACTGCTAATTGTGGCAATGATCTGCTTCGCTATCTTGGTTTTATTCAAAAACAATCCAGTGGTACAAAAAATCCGGAGTTTTTTCATTTCCGTGGGGAAAGACATGCGGCAAGTATGGAAAATGAAAGAAAAAACACGGTTCATGCTTTATACTTTCGGCATTTGGATCTCTTATTTCCTCTATTTTTACATTACTTTTTATGCGTTCGATTTTACCGCTTCGTTGGGAATTGCCGCCGGGTTGTTTGTTTTTTCCATCAGCAGCGTCAGTATGTCGATACCGTCTAACGGCGGATTAGGACCTTGGCAAGCGGCGGTCGTGTTCGGCTTGTGCGCCTATATGGTGAATATTGAACAAGCCAAAGCGTTTGCCACAGCGGTATTTGCTTTCCAATCCATTTGGTTAGTGGCCTGCGGATTGTTTGGAATGGTGATGCTTTCGGTAGAAAAGGAAGAACGATGATAACCCCATTCGACGCCATATTGCCCCTGAAAATTCAATCATTGATTCAATTATTGATGGAAAAGAAAAAAATGTCTTTTCGGAGCGCTTTGCGCTATGTCTATACGTCCGAATTGTATCGAATGTTGGAAAAAGAAGAAACCAAAGTGTGGCATTATAGTCCCATGATGCTATTGACTTTGATAGTGAGAGAAAAACGTACCGGCCATTTAAGACTTCCCGATTATGTCTGACGTCAATCAATTTATCATATTCTGTTTGGAAAGCTACAAAAGCGCTTCAGGCCTGACCGGCGAACAGGCATTCGCCGACTTCGAGGCCTATGATGTTTTCTCTTATTTAAGCGATGGTTTTGATGTTTTACACACACAAGGCCGGGAATATATTATAAAGGATATTCAAGAATATATTGCTTGTAGAAAATGAAATTATATCACGGAAGTAT
Organism: Dysgonamonadaceae bacterium; assembly: GCA_031284225.1. Next base: position 3,687 of record JAITAH010000116.1, read on the forward strand.
TGTTCAAATAGAGCATCCCAAACTGATTAAGGGTGATAAGTTTTTGGACTTCGGATACGGATTCTATACTACAACCAATGAAAAACAAGCATCGCGTTGGGCTTTGATAATGAAAAACCGGACAAAGGAAAAAGATAGTTATTTGAATATATATGAATTAGACGATAACGTGTTTTTAAATAAAAAAATCCGTTTTCTTGAATTTACCGAACCCAGCCGTGCATGGCTCGAATTTGTCATCAATAACAGGCGGGGAAAATCTTTACACGATTACGATCTGGTAAAAGGAGCTGTGGCTAACGACACGCTGTACCGGACATTTTCCTTGTACGAAACGGGTATTTTATCGGTGGAAGAAACCATAATCCGTTTAAAAACGCATATCTTGTTTGATCAGATTTCGTTTCATACGGAGCAGGCGCTCAAACAACTTTGTTTTATAGAAGTTATTAAATTAAAATAATATGGACAATCACATCTTCAATCTCAAACCCCAGAATGTGTGGAAGCATTTTTATGCATTGACACAAATTCCCCGTCCTTCGGGACACATGGAAGAAATTACCGCATTTATCGAAAATTTCGGTAAAAAGCTCGGTTTACGCACAACCCGCGATGCGGCAAACAATATTTGCATCCGCAAACCGGCCACTCCGGGTTATGAAAACAAGCCGACCATCATCCTGCAATCGCATTTGGATATGGTTCCGCAAAACAATTCAAATACGCCCTTCGATTTTACCAAAGACAAAATACAGGCGTATATTGACGGCGATTGGGTCAAAGCCCAAGGCACTACGTTGGGAGCCGACAATGGCATAGGCGTAGCCACCACTTTGGCTATTCTGGAAGCCACCGATTTGCAACACGGCCCGTTGGAAGGCTTGTTCACCACCGACGAAGAAACCGGAATGTTCGGCGCTTTAGCCATTCGTCCGGGATTTATCGATGGGAAAATCATGCTGAATTTAGATTCCGAACTGGACGGCGAAATTTATATCGGCTGTGCCGGCGGAGCCGATGTTACGGCACAATTCCAATATCAGGACGAAGAATGGATACCGATAGAAGACATCGCTGTTAAAGTATCATTAACCGGATTGAAAGGCGGACACAGCGGCGTGGACATCCATTTGGGACGCGCCAACGCCAACAAGTTGATGTTCCGCTTCCTGAAAGACGCCTTGTTGACGTATGACGTCCGTTTAGCTTCCATTTCGGGCGGTTCGTTGCGGAACGCCATTCCCCGGGAAGCCTTTGCTACAATTATTGTCGATAGCAAGGAACATTACGAACGCATCCGGGAAATGGTTACCGGCTATGAAGATTTATTCAATCAGGAATTTAAAGGAATCGAAAACAAAATCGATTTTAAGACCGAATTGGTTAAAATCACTCCGGAAATAAAATTGATTCCGAAGCACATACAAACAAAATTGACTCACGCGATTGCGGCCTGTCCCAACAATGTAATCAATCGGTTTGCCGAACTTCCGGATACGGTCGAAACTTCCATCAACATGGCTATTATACAATCGACGGAAGGACTTGTTGAGGTGAAATTTTTGGCACGCAGTTCGGCAGAAAGCAAGAAAAACGCTATTTGCAGCAGCATCGAAAGCGTATTTACTCTGGCCGGCGCCGATTTGGTGGAAACCAGTAACGGTTATCCGGGCTGGGATCCGAATTCGGAATCCGCCGTACTGGCCGCAATGGAACGGGTTTTTGAACAACAACGCGGTAAAAAACCTCTGGTAAAAGTCATGCACGCCGGTTTGGAATGTGGAATTATCTTGTCGAATGTGCCGGGATTAGATACGGTTTCGTTCGGACCGACCATTCAATTTCCTCACTCGCCCGATGAAAAAGTGGAAATGGCCAGCGTGCAAAAATTCTGGGAGTATTTAACGGCAATTTTGAAAAATATATAACATGAAAAAGTTCGGTTTACTGGCATTGATTGCCGTGCTGTTCGCCTCTTGCGGCGACGAAATTACGCAAATAGTAGAACCCAATACGTTCACAAAAGTGTATAAAATATATGCCGACGAAATGGCGGAAAGAGTGGATCTGGCGGGCGTTTATTACGAATATGAAATTCGGGAACCTAACTTGACCGACGAAGTGTTCGATTATGGTATTTTGCAAGCGTTTTTGTATTATAGAAAAGACGGGAAAGATACCTTTTGCCCCTTGCCGTTCAGCGATTTTATCGTTTCGGGAAGCTTTCAATGGGAAGAACAATTCACGGTGGAATTTCAGCCGGGGACAATCAAGTTTATTCAGAAAATCAGCGACCATTCTTCCGATTTACCACTCGCCGAATCGTATGAGATATTAGTACGCTTCTTGTGGTAAACGATTTTGCGTGGAGGGGTTGCCGTTCGGCCGCCCCTCCGCACAAAAAATCACAATAAAGCTTTTATTTTCTCTTCTAACGTAGCTTTGGTAGCCGCGCCAATGTGCTTATCTACTAATTCTCCGTTTTTGAAGAAAAGCAAGGTGGGAATACTCCGAATCCCATATTCCAAGGGTAATTCTTCGTTTTCGTCCACATTCACTTTACCGATAATCACCCGGTCTTCGTAGGTCTTGGCCAGTTCGTCCACAAAAGGCGCAATCATTTTGCACGGGCCGCACCATTCCGCCCAAAAATCCACAACAACGGGTTTATCCCCTGCCAATAATTCCTTAAAACCGGCGTCTGTAATCAGTATTGCCATGATAATTTACTTTTAATTGTTTATTATTTATTGATTTCAAATGCAATTTGATGTTCTTCCAGATATTCGACAATCGATTTGTCTATAGCATATTTTCCCTGGTTCGAAGTCAAAGTTAAGGATAATTGCCGTTCCGTATCTTTGATCTTAAAACGCACTGCCGTATGACCCGGTTTTTTTTGAATCAACGACGACAGATCGGCAACAATTTGATCGTTCAACTGATACAAAGGAAGTATAATCGTGATTTTTTGTATCAGATTATCTTTCATTTCATTCAAGGATTGAATCGAATGAATGTTAAATTGGATAGCGGATGGATTATACGGACGCGGCACAAACATTCCTCTTATTATCAGACAAATATTTGGCCGGCCGTATATTCCGTATTTAATAAAATCATCTCCAAACAACGGAACCTCCGCGCTTCCCGAAAAATCTTCCAGTTTAAGAATGCCATATTGTTTATTGTTGCGTGTAAATCCTTCGCGATAGTTTGTTACAATGCCTCCAAACGACAGTTCTTGCTGAATCCGGGAAGTTTTTGCCGCCTCAAAATCTTTCATTTTTAATGTGCAGACGTAATTCAACGTAATATAATGGTTGTCCAAAGGATGGGACGAAAGATAAATCCCTACCAGTTCTTTTTCCTTGTTTAACCGTTCGATATCGCTCCAAAGTTCCACTTTCGGGATTTCCGGTTTGGCAATGTCTATCGAATCAAAACCGCCGAACAGAGAATTCATCGCCATACTTTTATCCGACTGATACTTGTTCCCGTACCGAAGCAAGGTTTCGATAAACGCATCCCCTTTACTGTTGTGCGAAAAAAAGTGTTCCCTGTAGATTTCGGGAAAATTATCGAACGAACCCGCCAGGCTTAGCGCTTCCATATTTTTCTTGTTACAAGCGGTCATATTGACTCTTTCCACAAAATCGAAAATCCCTTTGAAAGGGCCGTTTTGTTCTCGTTCCTGTATAATGGCGTCCACAGCGGTGTGGCCAACGCCTTTGATGCCTCCCAAACCGAAACGGATGTTGCCGGCTTTGTTAACGGTGAAATTCATATCCGATTCGTTGACGTCCGGCCCCAGGACTTTAATGCCCATCGTGCGGCAGTCGTCCATGAATTTGGTGATGTCCGTGATATTTTCCTGGTTGCGCGTCAAGTTCGCCGCCAATAATTCGGCGGGATAGTGCGCTTTCAGATAAGCTGTCTGATAGGCTATCCACGAATACCAGGTAGCATGCGATTTGTTGAATGCGTATTTGGCGAATTTTGCCCAATCACTCCAAACTTTTTCTAATTTTTCCGGCGGTCCAAATCCTTTTTGGGTGGCGCCTTGAATAAATTTTTCATGCAGGGCTTCCATCTTGTCCTGCAGTTTTTTCCCCATCGCTTTCCGCAATTCGTCGGACTGGCCGCGGGTGAATCCGGCGATATCGCGGCTCAGGAGCATCACCTGTTCTTGATAAACGGTGATGCCGTAGGTGTCTTTCAGACGGGATTCCATTTCCGGAAAATCGTAAATGATTGGACTTTTCCCGTGCTTGCGGTCGATAAAATCGGGAATATAGTCCATCGGCCCCGGACGGTAGAGCGCATTCATCGCTATTAAATCTTCAAATTTGGAAGGTTGTAAATCGCGCAAATATTTTTGCATTCCGGCCGATTCGAATTGGAATGTGCCGACGGTGCGGCCTTTACTGTACAGATCGTAAGTCAGAGGATCGTCGATAGGGATGTGGTCGATATCCAGATCAATGCCTTTCGATTTTTTAATGTTGGCGAGCGCTTCCCGGATGATGGAAAGCGTTTTCAATCCCAAAAAATCCATTTTGATTAAACCGACCGACTCAATGACCGATCCTTCGTATTGGGTTACCACTACATCTGTATCGGTTTCTTTGTCTTTTTGTACGGCCAGAGGAACATAGTTGACTAAATCGTCGGCGCCGATAATGAGGCCGCAAGCATGGATGCCGGTCTGACGGACAGTACCTTCCAGCATTTCCGCATATTTGAGGGTATCGGACAGGCTTTTGTTTTCGGAATAACGAGCGTCGCGTAGTTCCGGAATATGCTGAAAACAATTGGTGAGAGTGGTTTTCAGAGGTTCTTCGTTTTTATCGTTTTTATCGACCATCTTATCCGGAACTAATTTCGTGAGACGGTCGGATTCCGACAGAGGCAGTTTCTGCACTCTGGCAACGTCTTTGATGGCCATTTTGGCGGCCATGGTTCCGTAGGTAACAATGCGCGCCACTTTTTCTTTTCCGTATTTTTCCGTCACCCAACGCAATACTTCGGGGCGGCCGTCGTCGTCGAAATCAATATCAATATCGGGCATGGAAATCCGGTCGGGATTCAGAAAACGTTCAAAAAGCAGGTCGTATTTCAGAGGGTCTATATCGGTGATTTTCAGGCAATACGCCACCGCCGAACCGGCCGCCGAACCTCTCCCCGGGCCGACCGAAACGTTCATATCCCGCGCCGCCTGAATAAAATCCTGTACGATGAGGAAGTATCCGGGAAAGCCCATCGTTTTCATCGTTTCCAGCTCAAACTCCAGCCGTTCCTTCACTTCATCGGAAAGAGGATCGCCGTAACGGGTTTTGGCTTTTTGCAGCGTCAACTCGCGCAAGTAATCCGCTTCCAGTTTAATACGGATCACTTTATCGTATCCTCCCAACCGGTCGAAACGGGAATCGTCTTCCTTGTTAAATTCTTCACGCAAAACTTCTTCCGAATAGCGATTCCGGTAATCTTCTTCTGTTCCGAACGATTCGGGGATCGGAAAAGCCGGCATCAAAGCATCGGCGTCGATGGTATAAAATTCTACTTTACCGGCTATTTCTTCCGTATTGCTCAACGCTTCGGGCAAGTCGGCAAAAACGACATTCATTTCTTCCTGCGATTTGAACCATTCTTGTTTGGTATAATGCAAACGGTTGCTATCGTCCAAATCTTTGCCGGTTCCCAAGCAAATGAGGCGGTCGTGCGCTTCCGCATGTTCTTCTTCGACAAAATGCACATCGTTGGTACAAATCAATTTTGTATGAGTCTTTTGCGCCAATTTCAGCAACGCATTATTCACTTCTACCTGTTTGAGGTAAGTCGTTTGATCGCCACCGTCTCTATCGGTTTGATGGCGTTGCAGTTCGAGGTAAAAATCGTCTCCGAAGATTTTTTTGAACCAAAGGATCGATTCTTCCGCTCCGTCCACATTCCCGGCCAAGATTTTTTGAGGGATTTCGCCACCCAGACAGGCTGAAGCGACAATCAGCCCTTCGCTGTATTTTTCGAGACATTCTTTATCGATGCGCGGGTGATAATAAAACCCGTCGATCCACGAAGTAGAAACCAGTTTACATAAATTCCGGTAGCCTGTTTCATTTTTAGCCAGTAAAATCAGGTGCCAGCCGTTGCCATCGTCCTTCATGCTTTTGTCGAAACGGGTGCGGCGGGCGCAATAGGCTTCCACGCCGAGGATGGGCTTCAGTTGCTGATCGGCCGGTAACTCTTTGTTCTT
>JAITAH010000123.1 GCA_031284225.1 Dysgonamonadaceae bacterium
TTGAAGAAAATAACCACATCGCCTTCTTCGATGACGGATACGGGTTTGCCGTCTTTTACGCAAACAATCGGGCGGATAAATTCGTCGGTAACGCCGTCCAGATAGGATTGTTCGATGGCCTGTGCGGGGTTTTCGGCGGGCGTTCCGGCGCCGTTTACCAGCAAGTCGTAGGCGACTTTGACGCGCTCCCACCGTTTGTCGCGATCCATTGCGTAATACCGTCCGATGATGGAAGCGATTTTTCCGGTCGTTTGTTTCAAGTGGGTTTCCAGTTCGCGGATAAAGCCGGCGCCGCTTTTGGGGTGGGTATCGCGGCCATACATAAAACATTGTAGAAACGTTTTATCTACGCCGTAAAATAGACTGATATCTGTAAGTTTAAATAAATGTTCCAGCGAACTGTGAACGCCTCCGTTGGAAACCAGTCCCATCAAATGAATTTGTTTATTGTTTTCCCGTGCGTAGGAATAGGCGCGTTTGATTTCCGGGTTCTCCAGAATGGCATTGGTACGCGCCGCTATGTTGATTTTCACCAAATCCTGATAAACGACGCGCCCGGCGCCGATATTGAGGTGGCCGACTTCGGAATTGCCCATTTGTCCATCGGGTAAACCCACGTTTTCGCCCGACGCTTGCAATTGGGAGCAGGGATAGTTTTTCAGAAGATAGTCCCAATAGGGCGTTGGAGTACAGGAAATAACATCGCGTTTTGTATGATCGCCGCATCCCCATCCGTCGAGGATTACTAATAATGCTTTACTTTTTGCCATGATTGTTGGATTGAATTTATGTGCAAAGGTAATCATTTTTTGTTGTTTAAGGGCAACATTTTTGCACATTTGCTCCGGATTCAAACTTGCGCTTTTGCATTATTCTCAGTACATTTGTCCCCGCAATGGAACTCAAGAAAGCGCCTCAGGCAGATTTGGAAAACGAACGGGCTACCTTTTTCCTCTTGGGATTTACGGTAGTTCTTTCCTTATTATTCATTTTGCTGGAATGGAGCAGCGAAGACACCTTGCCTCCGGAAGGGTTGGGCGTCCCTCTTCTGACAATCGAAAGCGAATATGTTTACAACGAAGCGCCGGCTGCCTCCCCTGCGGAGCCGGAAGCGCCCGTCAACGATGCGCACCAAGTCGTACACGAAGGTTATACGGTTGTGGAAGAACCGCCGGTAGAGGAAACCAAAGCCTCCGATGCGGAAGAAATGCCGGCAACGGACGTGCCGGAAACGCCGCTCCCGAATCCGTCCGACGACGAACCGACGGCGAACGAACCGCCCGTTATCCAAGCCGATGTAATGCCGCAGTATCCGGGCGGATATGCCGCCATGAACCGTTATTTGTTCGATCATCTGAAATATCCGGCTTCCGCATTGAGCCAGCGCATCGAAGGGCGTGTGTGGTGTTCGTTTATCGTCGATAAAGAGGGCGCCTTGGCCGATATCCGGATAGAGAAAGGCGTGTATGTGTCTTTGGATCAGGAGGCTTTGCGAGTGTTGCAAACGATGCCGACTTGGATTCCCGGAAGCGTTCGGGGAAATCCGGTACGGGTCAAAGTTTATTTACCGATTGTGTTTAAATTATAAGATATGAATTTTGAAGAAGCATTAGCATTGGTTACACAGCGAATCGCGGATATCCGTTACCCCAGTCAACCGGCACGCCTGTATGAGCCGATGGCCTACCTGTTAGCGATGAAAGGAAAGAAAATCCGTCCGGCGCTGACTTTGCTGGCCTGTAATCTGTTCAAAGAAGACGTCCGCAAAGCCCTCCCGGCGGCTTTGGCGTGGGAAATCTTCCATAATTTTACGTTGATGCACGACGATTTGATGGACAAAGCGGAACTTCGGCGGGGACAATTGTGCGTACACAGGAAATGGAACAACAATACAGCCATCCTTTCAGGGGACGCCATGTTGATACTTTCGTATAAACAGCTGGCCAAATCGCCCGGCCAATACCTCAAAAAATTGCTGGATTTGTTTTCCACTACGGCGGCGGAAATTTGCGAGGGACAGGAATGCGATATGCAATTTGAGGAACGTTTGGACGTGCGGGAAGAAGAATATTTAGATATGATCCGGCTGAAAACGGCCGTTCTGCTGGGCGCCTGCATGAAATCGGGAGCGATTGTGGGCGACGCCGACTTGAAAGATCAGGATTTGTTATACGATTTCGGAGTTTATTTGGGAATCGCTTTCCAGATACAGGACGATTTGTTGGATGTTTACGGCAATGCTTCCGAAATCGGAAAACAAATTGGCGGCGATATTGTGTGCAACAAAAAAACGTTCCTGCTGGTCAGCGCTTGGAATGCGGCGGACGACAGAGACAAAAAGGAACTCCTGCAATGGATGAATGTACACGACCAACCGGAAAAGAAAATCCAGAGAATAACCGCCTGCTACAACCGTTTGATGGTGAAAGAAAAAGCTCATGATTTAATGGAAGAGTACTACTGGAAAGCGGTTCACGCTCTGGACGAAGTGAATGTATCCGCCGAAAAGAAACTTATCTTGAGCGATCTGGCAAAAAAACTAATGGATCGTAAATCGTAAAATATGCCTGCAAAAAAACTACCGAATACCGATGAAGAACGAATACAAGCGTTGCAAACCATCATTGATCGGGAAGAAAGAAACGAAGAAAAAACCGTTCTTTCTTTGATGGAAATATATCATTTGCGGAATTGCCTCCACGCTTACGAAAATTCGCATACCTGCGTCCGACAAGCATCGGACGACGAAGCGCGCGCCGCTGAAAATTACCTGCAACTGTTTCAAAATACCCAACTCTATATTTCCCATTTTATTCAGGTGCTCTATCTGGCGACAATTCGGAACGAAGTCAAACCGGAAAACCTGACCTTTTACGGCTTGGTGTATAGCGACAATTTTGCGTTGCCCGATCTTTCGACCGAAGAAGCGGTTTTGGAATGGGGCGAACGACTGATTAACGGCGAGGCGGCGCGCACTTCCCTCGGCGGCACGGCGATCTATAATCCGGCCATCACCAAAGTGAAAGTCCATTACGATTTATTCAAAGAAACGGTTTACAGCTTGAAAATCTACCGTCAGAACAGGAATCGGCTGCAAGAAAATCTGGAAGATGTGCGGGACAAAGCCGATAGCCTGATTTGGGCGGCCTGGACGAAAGTGGAATTTATTTACGGCGCCTTACCGCCTGAAGAACGCGATAAGAAATACGTGGATTACGGGATTCATTTTTACTATAACAGCGGAGAACAGTTAAATGTATTTAGTTGATACGCATACGCATATTTACTTTGAGGAATTTGATTCCGATTTGCCGGAAGCGATGCGGCGGGCGGCGGAAGCCGGCGTAGCGGCTTTCTGCTTACCCGGCATTGATGTGGAATCCCTTCCCCGGATACAGGCGATGTGCCGCCGGTATCCCGATCGCTGTTTTCCGATGATTGGATTGCATCCGACGAATGTCGGCGCAGAGTATGCAAACGATTTGTTTCTCCTTCGGCAGGAGTTGGAAAGCGGGGCTTATATTGCGGTGGGCGAAATCGGTATCGACCTGCATTGGGACAAAACTTATCTTCGCGAGCAGACGGCCGCGTTTGAGGAACAATTGTCGTGGAGCATCGAAAAAGATTTGCCGGTAGCCATTCATACGCGCGAAGCTTTTCCACAAGTGTTTGAAAGCCTGCATAAAGTCGGCATAGATAAACTTCGAGGCGTGTTTCACAGCTTTGGCGGCAACCGCGAGGAGCTGGAAGAAGTCTTGCGGTATCCGCAATTCCTGCTGGGCATCAATGGCGTAATCACTTATAAAAACACGACGATCCGCGATTATATTACTTTGGCGCCTCTGGAACGGCTGGTTTTGGAAACGGATGCGCCTTATCTTCCTCCAGTTCCCTACCGGGGAAAGCGGAACGAACCGGCTTATGTGCCGCTCATAGCGCAAAAATTAGCGGAAGTTTACGGCGTTCCGGTAGAAACGGTGGCCGAAAAAACCACGCAAAACGCTAAGAAGGTTTGGAAACTTCCACCGCTATCACCCGTTTGAATGCTTTTACGCCGTTCATGCCTTGAACCACCCGCCGGGCTTCTTTTTCCGATACTTCAAAAAACGAGAAGTTCGTCATCAGGTCGATACGGCCAACGGTAATTTTCTTGCCGTGGATCGAATCGTTCATCAGTCCGATCAGGCTGTGCGGCGTTAAACCGTCCTTTTTCCCCAGATTGATAAACAGACGGATATAACCTTTTTCCGATGCGCGCCCGCTTCCTTTCAACGGGACGAAATCGTTGTCGTTCCGTTTGCCGCGGCGTTTTTCTCCCTGTTTTTCGGCACGGAATTTTTCCGATTTGTTCTTGTTGTATTCTTGCGGCATTTCGATTTCGTCGGCGTCCTGGTAATAATCAATCAGCCGGTTAAACTCGTGCGAAATCAATCGTTTGATAATGTCTTCCTTGTCTAACCAGTCCAATTTGCGGTAAATCGACGGCAGTATGTCCTTAATTTCCTCTTCGTTGACTTTCACCTTTTCTAATTTGTCGATAAAGCTGAACAACTGTTTTTCGCAAATCTGTTTGCCGGAAGGAATAGCGCCCTGCTCAAACGTTTTGAGGATACCTTTTTCAATGTCTTTGATCTTGCGTTTTTCTTTCAGATGGACGATAGCGATGGAAGTGCCTGTTTTTCCGGCGCGCCCTGTCCGTCCGCTGCGATGGGTGTAGGATTCCACATCGTCCGGCAAGCCGTAATGGATGATATGCGTTAAGTCGTCCACATCCAAGCCGCGAGCGGCCACGTCGGTCGCCACCAACAGTTGAATGTTCCGCAAGCGGAATTTCTGCATCACGTAATCGCGTTGTGCCTGCGACAAGTCGCCATGCAGGGAATCGGCATTGTATCCGTCTTTGATAAGCAAATCGGCGATTTCCTGCGTTTCTTTTTTTGTTCGGCAGAAAATAATACCGTAAATGTTCGGGTTATAGTCGGCCAGCCGTTTTAATACCAAATATTTGTCCTTAGCATTGACCATGTAGTAGATGTGGCGGACGTTCTGTGCGCCTTCGTTCTTTCGTCCGATAATAATTTCGTGCGGATGGCGCATGTATTTCTTGGTAATCCGGGCAATTCCAGCCGGCATAGTCGCCGAGAAAAGCAGCATGTTCCGCTCTTCGGGGATATGGGAAAGGATTTCGTCGATATCTTCGGAGAAGCCCATGCTTAACATTTCGTCGGCTTCGTCCAAGACTACATTTTTTACCTGTTGCAAATCCATGGTTTGGCGGTTGATGAGGTCGATCAACCGGCCGGGCGTGGCTACAATGACGTGTACGCCGCGGCGTAAAGCGCGTATTTGGCTGTCGATGCTCGAACCGCCGTAAACCGGAAGTACTTTCAACCGGTCGATGTATTTGGAATAATCGTTCAGGTCGTCGGCTATCTGTAAACACAATTCGCGGGTGGGACACAATACGACCGCCTGCGGCTGTACGTCGTCTATCCGGATCTGTTGGAGGAGAGGAAGTCCGAAAGCGGCCGTTTTGCCGGTTCCTGTTTGCGCTAATGCAATGACTTCATTTCCATTGCCGAGTAACCAGGGAATCACTTCCTCCTGCACCGGCATCGGGTTTTCGTAACCCATTTCTGTGATTGCCCGCACAATATTGGGAGCAACTCCTAATTCTTCAAATGTTTTCAAAATCGAATTTTATTAAATCGGGTGCAAAGGTAGCATAAAATCCTCAATTATACATAAACGGATAAAAATAAAATAGATGAAAGACAAAGGACAGAAGAAGATAGACAGAGTAGAAAAAGATTAAAAGACGTATGGGGAAAGATACGATTTTTCGTTATCAGGTATTATTTAGCAAAATGCTTTTCAGTTTTTCCCGTTTTTTGTTGGTCAGATGCAATTCCTTTTCCAGGTAATTGTGTACGGAGCCGTAATTGGCGCGGATCACCTCAAAAGCGTGGCGGATGGTTTCGTTGTGGGCGCTGTACAAAGCTGTAATGGTTTGCTGAATATCGAAAGTATAACTGTCGGCATTGTGTACCAGCGCATGGTAATCGATTAAAGTGTTGGACAGCAGGTAATCTTCGTAGATTGTTTCTTCATCTACATCCAAAGCGGCTAAAATCAGAGCGGAAGCGATAGCGGTGCGGTCTTTTCCTAAAAAGCAGGAAATAACCATCGGGTAATTTTTTTCTTCGAGCAGCACGTCGAACATCCGGATAAAATAATCGGTATTGTTTTCCAGTATGAACGAAAATACATCGCGGTCGTAATTGAGGATATCCGTTAATTGCATTTTCCGGGATAGAATTTCGTTGAAAAAGATATTGTGCCCGTTGCCTCGCAAAGGCAGGTTATAGACTTGCGGTATTTTGTATTTATTTGGATAATAAAGACTTTCTTGTTCAGTACGTAAGTCGATAAGGGTTTCGAGATTCAAATCGGTTAATACCCGGCGGTCGTATCCGGTGGCCATGCCTAACGAGCCGGAGCGGTAAATTTTTCCCCAAAAAATCTGTTTATTGTCGTGGTTGTAATAACCGCCCAAATCCCTGAAATTGAAGACTCCCTCCGTCCGCACCGTCCGTTCGGATACAACAGTAGAATATTTCCGGTTGAAAACCAGTTTGAAATAGGCGCGCGACAGGACGGACGGCAATACCCGCCGGTACCCCGTTTGAATGTTCTGTTCAAACACGGGGGAGGTTAAATCGAACGAATCCGGCCGGTTCGATTCGTAAACCTTGACCGTTCCTTCCATCGGCGGAAAAGTTTCCCACTTAATCAGGTAAGTGCCGTTAAGCGTCAATTCGCAAGCGGCGCTGATTTTGGGTTCGTCTTTCGTACAACCGATTGCAAGCGTTAAACATAAAACAGGAAATAGTAACTTTTTTGACATGAATAATCTCCTTACTACGCGGCAAAAATAAACAAAAAAACGGGATAAACACAAGTATTAAAGAAATTTAACTTGATTTCAAACCTTGAATTTCTTTTAACCAGAGGGCGGCGCTGGCGTCGCTGGGCATTCGCCAGTCGCCGCGGGGCGAAAGATTGACCGACCCGACTTTGGGCCCGTCGGGCATACAGCTCCGCTTGAACTGATTGCTGAAAAACCGGCGATAGAAGATCTCCATCCACTGTAGAATCACGTCGTTTCCGTACATTTCCCGGAAAGCGTGCCGCGCCAAATAATAAATTTTAGCCGGAGAAAAACCATAGCGCAAAGTGTAATACAGGAAGAAATCGTGCAATTCGTAAGGCCCTACCACTTCTTCGGTGAACTGGGTCATTTGTCCTTGCCGGTCTGCCGGCAGTAGTTCCGGGCTGACCGGCGTGGCGATAATGTCCAGCAAGGTATCGCGACTGTTTTCGTCTATTTGCGTTTCGGCCGCCCAGCGAATCAGATAGCGCACCAGCGTTTTTGGAATCCCCGAATTGACGCCGTACATCGAAATATGATCGCCGTTGTAAGTTGCCCAACCCAGCGCCAGTTCCGACAGATCGCCGGTACCGACAACGATGCCGTTCATCCGGTTGGCCAGATCCATTAAAATTTGGGTACGTTCGCGCGCCTGCGTGTTTTCGTAAGTAACGTCATGGACGGCAGGGTCGTGTCCGATATCCTTGAAATGTTGTTCGCTGGCGGGTACAATAGAAATCTCTTTTGGGGTGATGCCCAGCGATTGCATCAGCCGGACGGCATTTTGATAGGTTCGTCCGGTCGTGCCGAAGCCCGGCATAGTAACGCCGCAAATCATTTTCCGCGATAGCCCTAACCGGTCTGCGGTTTTGGCGCAAACCAGAAGCGCCAGCGTAGAATCCAATCCGCCGGAGACGCCGATCACCAGCGATTTAGTCTGGATATGTAGCAGCCGTTTCGCCAATCCCGCCACTTGAATGGAGAAAATCTCTTCGCAGCAGGCATGACGATCGGCGCTCGCCGGAACAAAAGGCGTCGGATTGACCGTGCGGGTGAGCCGTACAGCTTGATCGCCGGATAAATTCACGTCGATAGTCCGATAGTCCGGCGCCGACGGACGGGCGATAAATGTTGTATTTTTCTTTCGTTCGGTGTTCAATAATTCAACGTCGATTTCACTGACAATCAGTTGCTCCCGAAACTGGAACCGTTTGGATTCGGCCAGTAGCTTTCCGTTTTCGTAAATATAAGCGTTTCCGGCATAGACCAGATCGGTGGTCGATTCGCCGAATCCGGCGGCGGCATACACGTATGCAGCTTGACAGCGAGCCGATTGCTGGCTAATCAACGATTTTACGTATTGCTGTTTACCAATGAGTTCCGGACTTGCCGAAAGGTTGAAAAGCAGTTGAGCGCCGGCCATTGCATGACCGGAACTGGGAGGAACTACCGACCAGACATCTTCGCAGATTTCTACCGCAAACCGTCGGCCGTTTTCGCCGAACAGTAATTGGGTTCCGAAAGCCGTGAGATGGCCGGCATAAGGGATGTAGCTGTTTTCCGTATCTGCGTTGTAGGGTTCAAACCAGCGTTTTTCATAAAATTCGGAGTAATTGGGCAGATGCGTTTTAGGAACAATGCCCCTGATTTTTCCGTGGGCACAAATCAGTGCACAATTATAGAGTTTGGAATTATGCTGAACGGGAGCGCCTATGATAAAACAAACCGGAACTTCCTGCGTTTCTTCCAGCAAGCGGACAATTGCCCGTTCGGCCTCTTCGACCAAGGTCTGTTGAAGAAATAAATCGCCGCAAGTGTAGGCAGTAACGGACAATTCGGGAAAAACGACGACTTGCGCTTGCTGTTCGCCGGCGGCAATAATCAGTTGTTTAATCTGTTGCGTATTGAAATCGCAATCGGCTACCCGCAATTCGGGGATGGCTGCCGCCACTTTGATAAATCCGTAATCTCCCATATTGCTTTAATATTTTAATGTGCAGATTTTATTTCCGTAATTAGTAGTGTTGAAATGGACGGACAAAGTACGGTCGCCTTGCGGTTCGCCCAAGACTTTACTTAAATCGTAAGAGGCATAAAGAGCTACCGGATAGCCCGGAGTGTCGTTGTTTTTATCGTGCGAAAAATAGAGGTCTATTTCCCGGTCTTTTACCTGATTTTCATTGACCCATAAAGCCAGTTTGTGGGTTTTGGAACGATATTCCATGTAAAAAATCAGGTTGAGGTAACGGTTGCCGATCCAGGCGCTTTCCAAACGGACAGGATCTGTTTTTTGTTGGGAGAGCGTGTTTTCCGGCATCGTTTTCAGTGTATCGGAAAAAATCTTGGCGGCGCCGTGTACCGTAATCGGGTCGGACGGACTTTGTCCATACGAAAAACTCAAATAGACGCGGTCGCCGGATGCGAATGAGCGGCCGGCGGTCTTGTTGCTGTCGCGAATCGTTGGACCGGTATCCAGAAGGAACGCATCGTTGTCTAAAGCGGTAACAATTTCTACGTAGTACTTGTCCATGCCGTAATCGACGGCTTCGGAAGTACAGGAAAACAGCGCCGG
>JAITAH010000159.1 GCA_031284225.1 Dysgonamonadaceae bacterium
AATCGAAAAGGGCATTTTACGGCAAGAAAAGCCAGGTGGCCGCAGTACTAATTACGAACTCAATACTTCTTTGTAAATTAAACGCAGTTACAAATATATTTACGGGCTTGAAATGGGAACCCATTCAATACTCCCGAAACACCAATGCCTCCCCGCAGTCGATATGGATGCTGAACGATTCCCCGCAAGATTCATTCAACGTCCCTTGCCACCAAGCGGTTAAAGGCTGATTGTTCAACGGATAAACCAGATTTTGCGTAGTGAACCGGGTGGCGGGGGCGAGGCTGAACAACGAAACCTGCTGCCCGCGATAACTTTCGTAAACGGCCGGTTGCCGTTGCGGCAAAAATACGCCGTAATCGGTCAGAAGTTGTACACGGGCGCTTTGGGCATAATCGAGCAACAAAGAAAGATTGCCGAGCGTATGATCTTCCCGTTTTCCGGTGGCGCCTAAAACGGTAATTTCTTTCCAACCGTGTTGAAGGCAAAAGCGGACGGCTTTAGTCAAGTCGTTCGTTTCCTGATCGGGATCGGGAAAGAGGATGGCGGCAAAACGCCGTTTCAATTCGGGAGAAATACTGTCGAAATCGCCGACAATGTAATCCGGCTCGCGTCCGGACAGCAACAGCTTTTCGGCGGCGCCGTCGCAACAAATAATGCGTTGCGCCTTTTTCAGGAACGACAGCGGGACGGCGTGTTCCGGGAAAGCGCCGTCGGCCAGAATCGCCGTTTGAAAATTTTGTAACAACGGAAGCATTAGTGATGAATCGTTTGATGATAACTTTTTTTCCAATTCAAGAAACCCATAAAGCCCGTGAAAATGAATGCAAGATACATAATACCAGTGGCATAGCCGACAGTGAAAAAATAAAAAGGCGCGGCGA
The DNA here is from genome assembly GCA_031284225.1 of Dysgonamonadaceae bacterium. Next base: position 885 of record JAITAH010000159.1, read on the forward strand.
TTACATCGACGGCAATCCAAAATACCCAGTTTTCCAGTTTTTTAATCGCCATCAGGTATTGACCGGTTAGACTGGCGGCCAAAATAAAAGTGTCAATCCATACAGAATTGGCTTTACTGGGGAAAATAGCCGGTAGCCACAGATGTAAATGCGACATAATAAAAACTAATCCAACGTACAATACGATGGAAATTAGCAAGGTTATTGATCTGCCTTTCCACGACAGAATACTAACAGCTAAAGTTTTATCGGCTTTTGCTTCGTCCGCTTTCGGGTGCGTCCATTTCCACCATCCGAAAAGATTGAAACTTAAAAAGACGAGTTGTAATACGGCTGAAGAATAGACCCGATGGTCGAAAAAGAGGTAAAGAAACAATAAAGAGCCAACGATGGCCAACGGAAACGTCCAAATTTTTTCTTTCACGGCAAGCAGAATGCTGGTAAAAGTAAAAACTACGGCAATGAGTTCTAACAGGCTCATGCCGAACAGCGTATAATTGATAGATTGGGATAAGATGTCCATAAAATATAAAAATATGAATGTATTATCAAAATTGATACAAAATTATATTATTTTTGCGGTTTATAAGCCGGATGGTATGGTTTTAAATTATATTTGGATTGCGTTTTTTGTGATTGCCTTCGTCGTCGGAATCTGTAAAGTTCTTTTTACCGGCGATTTGGGCATTTTTACCGAAATGATGGACGCTGTTTTCTCGGCAGCCAAAAACGGCTTTGAAATTTCGTTGGGTTTGACAGGCATTTTGTCCCTCTGGTTAGGATTTATGAAAATCGGAGAGCGGGGTGGGGTAGTTAACTTTTTGTCGCGCTTATGCGCTCCGGTATTTTCCCGGCTGTTTCCGGATATTCCGAAAGGGCATCCGGCAACCGGCTCCATCTTCATGAACATCGCCGCCAATATGCTGAATCTGGATAATGCCGCTACTCCTTTGGGACTGAAAGCAATGAAAGAATTACAGGAATTGAATCCGAAAAAAGATACCGCCAGCAACCCGATGATCATGTTTATCGTCCTCAACGCTTCCGGATTGATCATTATTCCGGTAACGCTCATGGTTTATCGGGCGCAAATGGGAGCCGCTAATCCGGCGGATATATTCATGCCGCTGATGATTACTACGACAATAGCTACCTTAGTTGGGGTTTTATTTGTTTGTATTCGACAAAAAATCAATGTGTTAGATAAGGTTTTGCTGGGTTTTTTCGGCGTTGTGATCGCTTTGCTTGGCGGCATTGTGTGGCTGGTCGAGTCGTTTTCGCAGGAGCAGGTTTCCTTATATTCTTCGTTTGCGGCTAATTTGTTGTTATTCATCATTATCATTGCCTTTTTAATGGCGGGAATCCGGAAACGAATCAATGTCTATGATGCGTTTATCGAAGGCGCCAAAGAAGGATTCAAGACGGCCGTGATGATTATTCCGTTTCTGATTGCGATGCTGGTAGCGATAGCGATGTTTCGCGTCTCCGGTGCGATGACGTTTATAACAGACGGTTTGTCCGGATTCGTGTCGGCCTGCGGTTTGCCTGCCGATTGGGTGGACGCCGTTCCCACCGCTCTGATGAAACCATTAAGCGGAAATGCCTCCCGCGGTATGATGTTGGACGCTATGCAAACCTATGGCGCCGATTCGTTTGTGGGACGGTTATCGTCGATGGTTCAAGGATCTACCGATACCACGTTTTACATTGTGGCGGTGTATTACGGAGCCGTAGGGATAAAAAACACTCGATATACTATTCCCGGCGCCTTGCTGGCGGATTTGACGGGAGCTATAGCGGCGATATTTGTGGGTTATTTGTTTTTTGGGTAAAAAGAATAAAAATGGCGATACGATATGAAACAATAGACGTCCCGTTTCCTCCTGAAATAAAGCGGCGGCAAACCGCAAACTGGATCAAACAAATCATTGCCCAACACCGAAAGAGGGTAGGGGATATCGTTTATATTTTTTGCTCCGATGCAGAAATCCTCCGAATCAATCAACAATATTTGGGGCACGATTATTATACCGATATTATTACCTTCGATTATTCGGAAAACGATGTTCTTTCCGGCGATTTATTTATTTCTTTGGATACCGTCCGATCCAATGCGGAAAAATACCAAACAGATTATCCCGAAGAATTGCGTCGCGTGATGATTCACGGCATTCTACACCTTTGTGGTTTCAAAGACAAAACGCCGGATAAAGCAAAGCAAATGCGAGAAAAAGAAAATGAAGCCTTAAGCCAATATGGAATTTAAATATGATGTAATTGTCGTAGGAGCCGGTCATGCCGGTTGCGAAGCTGCATGTGCGGCGGCTCAGTTGGGTTCCCGAACCTTGTTGATAACGATGGACATGAACAAAATTGCCCAAATGAGTTGCAATCCGGCCGTAGGCGGAATAGCCAAAGGACAAATAGTTCGCGAAATCGACGCTATGGGCGGGCAGATGGGTATTATTACCGATAAGACGGCCATTCAGTTCCGAATGTTGAACCGGTCGAAAGGTCCGGCCATGTGGAGTCCTCGTGCGCAAAGCGACCGGGCACGCTTTATCGAGCAATGGCGCGAAACTATCGACGCTATTCCTTCTCTTTTTCTTTGGCAAGATACCGTTACCCAATTATTAATTAAAGACCAAACCGTTACAGGCGTCGAAACCGGGTTGGGCGTAGAATTTCATGCGAAGGCTGTTATTCTGACCGCCGGTACTTTTCTGAACGGATTACTGCATATCGGTCGAACCCAAATTTCGGGCGGACGAATTTCGGAACCGGCTTCGTATGGAATTACCGAGCAATTGGCCGGCTTGGGATTTGAAGTCGATCGAATGAAAACCGGAACGCCTGTCCGTATTGACGGACGCAGCGTGGATTTTTCCTTAACGGATGAACAAAAAGGAGAAAATGATTTCCATAAATTTTCGTATTTGGACACAGTCCCTCGTCCCTTGAAACAGGTAAGTTGCTGGACATTCTATACCAACGAAGCCGTTCACGAAGCGTTGAGAACTCATTTGGATGAAAGTCCGCTCTACAATGGTCAGATTACGAGCATTGGTCCTCGGTATTGTCCGAGCATAGAAACTAAAATCGTTACATTTGCCGACAAAGCGCAACATCCGTTGTTTTTGGAACCGGAAGGAGAGCATACGCAAGAGTATTATCTGAACGGTTTTTCGTCCTCGTTGCCCTTGGATGTTCAGTTAAAGGCTTTGCAACAGATTCCGGCGTTGCGGGATGTCCGGATTTATCGGCCGGGTTATGCGATTGAATACGATTTCTTTCCTCCGACGCAGTTGTTTCCGTCGTTAGAAACCAAGCGAATCAAGCAGTTGTTTTTTGCCGGACAAATCAACGGCACCACGGGGTATGAAGAAGCCGGCGCGCAAGGTTTAATGGCCGGAATTAATGCCCATCGCCGTGTGCATGGCGACGATCCGGTGGTGTTGGGCCGGGACGAAGCATATATTGGCGTTTTAATCGACGATTTGGTAACGAAAGGCGTCGATGAACCTTACCGAATGTTTACCTCTCGGGCAGAATACCGTATTTTGCTGCGTCAAGACGATGCGGATATGCGGTTGACGGAAAAATCCCATCGTTTGGGATTGGCCACCGGCGAACGCTACAAATTGTTGGCGGAAAAGAAGGAAACAATAGAAAATATTATTACTTTTGCACGTAACTTATCGGTAAAAACGGAAGAAGTCAATTTGGAATTAGCGGCCTTGGGAACAACGCCCTTGAAGCAGGGCGTAAAATTAATCGATTTAATCCTGCGTCCGCAACTATCCATTGATACGGTTGCTAATTTTGTTCCGGTATTTCGGGAGCAGTTAGATAAAATCTGCAATCGTAAAGAAGAAATTATTGAGGCGGCGGAAATCCGGATAAAATACGAAGGCTACATTGTGCGGGAGAAGATCATTGCGGAAAAAATCAATCGCTTGGAGAATGTGAAAATCCGGGATAAATTCGATTATTATGCGATTCAATCTTTGTCCACCGAAGCCAAGCAGAAGCTGACAAAGATTAATCCGGAAACTATTGCGCAGGCCAGCCGCATCCCTGGCGTGTCGCCGAACGATATCAATGTCTTGTTGGTGCTATTAGGAAGATAAATAATTAAATTAATGTTCCACGTGGAACAATTTTGAAACAACAT
>JAITAH010000219.1 GCA_031284225.1 Dysgonamonadaceae bacterium
GCCTCAAAACAGCCGATTTATCCTTCTTTGCCATTTCTGCTATATCTTGCTGAATAACACCCTGATGAAAATAAGTAATCATTAATATTCCGAAAGAGTCTGCAAGGAGTTTGATTGGAAGGTCAGCAGTATTTTTCTTGAAAGCCTGTTCTATCGCTTTCAACGTCAACGCTATATTGAACGATATCGGCGCATTGTTATTATCCATATAGTTTTATTTTTTGATGAGACAAAGATAAAATAATTAGTTGATAATTACAACTAATCTTTAAATGTATTACTATATTTGCAAAAGAGTTTTAGGAGAGATAATTTTGAATATTATCATAGTTGCAAATGTGTGTCGGCATAATGATTATTTGCCAAACAGACAATATTGCTATATGCTTAACTTCATACATAGAAATGCCATTCGCGGAAAAGACGGACCATATACGTAGGCGGCGTCCTTCATTTGTCCGGCGTCGAGGTCTTTATGGAAACTGTCTAAAATATTCTTTACGCCGCCATTCACTTCTAATTCCGTTGTTTTACTCAGATGAAAATGGCAGGAAAGTTTTATACCCACATCGAAGAAATCGGGCGAGAGATGTATAAACGCCAGTATTCCGCCTACTGCTTCGATGTGTAAATCTTCGTCGTAAGCTTGCGGCGCCCGGTATCCGCTCGATCCGTTTTCCATTCGTTTTGAAAGAAACCGCCCGTTAAGTGCGTCGTTTGCGAGATGCTGCGATTCAGAATCGCATAAGCGTCGCGCAAATCGTTATAGCTGTATTCGAAGCCTGCGGTCAATTCGGCAGGCAACAGCTCCAGACCGTACACCGCCGCCAACGAACTGAATATAGGGTGGCTATCGATCCGTTTTGCAAGAAACGGAATACCTTAACGTTTTTTATATATAAGATTCGGCGGCATAGTTACAACAAATAATTAAATTGATTTTTTTTGACGGAGAATTTACGAAAATAAAAAACATTATAATCCGACAAGCTTTGTACATTCATGAACTATTCCGTACCTTTGCCATTGCATTAAATTCTATATGCTTTTTCATTTTGTCAAATCAAATATCAAATATCAAATATCAATACGAATGGAATTATTCATTATCAAACGGGACGGGAAAAGAGAGGTCTTTTCCATTGAAAAAATCAAAAACGCCATTGCCAAATCCTTCCTGTCGGTAGGCAGCTTTGCCACTCAGGACGTGATTACTAACATTCTGAGCCGAATAAGTATCGGAAACGATACCACGGTGGAAGAAATCCAGAACCAAGTGGAAATCGCCCTGATGTCCGAACGTTACTATGCCGTAGCTAAATCTTATATGCTTTACAGGCAGAAACATACCGAAGACCGGGAAGTGCGCGACAAACTCAAATTCCTGATGGATTATTGCGACGCCTCGAACGCCGCGTCCGGCAGCAAATACGACGCCAATGCCAACGTGGAAAACAAAAATATGGCTACCCTGATCGGCGAACTCCCTAAATCCAATTTCATTCGTTTGAACCGGCGCATGTTGACCGACCGCATTAAAGAAATGTTCGGCAAAGAAGTGGCCGACCGCTATATCCATCTGCTGAACAACCATTATATTTACAAAAACGACGAAACCAGCTTAGCAAACTATTGCGCCAGCATCACCATGTATCCGTGGCTCATCGGCGGAACCGCTTCTATCGGCGGAAATTCAAAAGCGCCTACCAACCTGAAATCGTTTTGCGGCGGATTTATCAATATGGTTTTCATCGTATCCAGCATGTTGAGCGGCGCCTGCGCTACTCCCGAATTTCTGATGTATATGAACTACTTCATCGGCCTGGAATATGGAGAAGACTACTATTTTCAGCCCGACAAAGTCGTCGATCTGTCGAAAAGGCAACGCACGCTCGATAAGGTGATTACCGACTATTTCGAACAAATCGTTTATTCCATCAACCAGCCTACCGGGGCGCGCAATTTCCAGGCTGTTTTTTGGAATATTTCGTATTACGACCGCTATTATTTTGAAAGCCTGTTCGGCGAATTCCGGTTTCCCAACGGTAGCCGTCCCGATTGGGATTCGCTCAACTGGTTGCAAAAGCGCTTTATGAAATGGTTCAACTACGAACGCACCCGCTCCGTACTGACTTTTCCTGTGGAAACAATGGCTTTATTGACCGAAAACGGCGACGCGAAAGATAAAGAATTTAGCGATTTCACGGCCGAGATGTATGCCGAAGGCCATTCGTTCTTTACCTATATCAGCGATAACGCCGATTCGCTGAGCAGTTGCTGCCGTTTGCGCAATGAAATACAGGACAACGGATTCAGCTACACCCTCGGCGCCGGCGGCGTTTCCACCGGGTCGAAAAGCGTGTTGACCATCAACCTCAACCGTTGCATACAACATGCCGCGCGAAAGGGAGAACATTACCAGTTCTTCCTTGAAGATGTGATTGATTTGGTGCATAAAGTCCAACTGGCATACAACGAAAATTTGAAATACATGCACGAAAAAGGCATGTTGCCCTTGTTCGATGCGGGATATATAAATATGGGACGGCAATACTTGACCATCGGCGTGAACGGTTTGGTAGAAGCCGCCGAATCGCTCGGAATAGCCATTAACGACAATCCTCAATATACCGCTTTTGTCCAGCAGATATTGGGAATTATCGAAAATTACAACAAAAAATACCGGACGAAAGACGTTCTGTTCAATTGCGAAATGATACCGGCCGAAAACGTAGGCGTCAAACATGCCAAATGGGACAAGAGGGATGGTTATGCCGTGAACCGCGATTGTTACAACAGCTATTTTTATATCGTGGAAGACGATTCGTTAACAATTGTCGATAAATTCCGCCTGCACGGAAGAAAGTATATCGAACATCTGACGGGAGGTTCTGCTCTGCACATGAATCTGGAAGAACATCTGAGCAAAGAACAGTATCGCCAATTGTTGCGCGTGGCCGCACAGGAAGGATGCAACTATTTTACTTTTAATATTCCGAATACCGTTTGCAACGATTGCGGCCACATCGACAAGCGCCGGTTGAAGGTCTGTCCGTCGTGTCAAAGCCACAACTTGGATTACCTCACCCGCATCATCGGTTACATGAAACGGGTCAGCAATTTCTCTCAAAGCCGGCAGGAAGAAGCGGAGAGAAGGTATTATGCAAAAGCGAAGGTTAATGGGTAACGGTTAGTGGTTAGTGGTTAACGGGTAGTGGTTAACGGGTAATGGGTAATGATGAATGGGGGTATGAGGCGGAATGTATTGAAGGAAAAGAGTTTCAGGTTTGCGGTGAGAATAGTGAATTTATACAAGCATTTATGCGAGGAGAAGAAAGAGTTTGTTTTGTCTAAACAAGCCTTGCGGAGCGGTAAGATGCGCGAAACAGTATCAAAAACCGCTAATTTCTTATTAATTAGTCATTAATCATTAACCGTTAATCATTGAATGATGAAGTTCGTTAATTTTTCCATTGTTTTTCAGGAAATTCCCGGAGAAGTAACGTTAGCCATTAACATATCCAACTGCCCCAACCGGTGCAAGGGATGCCACAGCCCTTATCTTTGGGAAGACGCGGGAACGCCGCTCGAGGAGCAGGCTCTTTCGGATTTACTCGAAAAATACAGCGACGCCATCACTTGCATCTGCTTTATGGGAGGCGACGCCCATCCGCAACAAGTGGCAGAATTGGCGGCGCTGGTCCGGCTTAAAACCAACGGAAAGATAAAAACCGGCTGGTATTCAGGAAAAAACGCATTGCCAACAAATGCTTTTGTACAATATTTCGATTACATCAAATTAGGCGCCTATGTCGAAAGTCTCGGCGGATTGAACTGCGCCACCACGAATCAACGTTTTTATTGCATCGAAAACGGAATCATGATCGACCATACCCACCGCTTCAGAATCCCGCCGATACAGGCAAACTGATTTTTGCAACAAAATTCCGCCCCTGATTGTAAATCCCTTCGGTTTTATAACGCGACAGGTGGTCGAAATACCGCTCGTTCAACAGATTGTTAGCCGATAAATTCAACAGTAATCGTTGTTTTCCGAATTGAAATTCCAACAGAACCCCGCCGTTCAGCACATTGTAGGAAGGTGTTGCCGTTTCTTCCCGGGCAACCAGATTCTGAGCGAACGAATAGAGGTTTTGTAGATAGAACGAATATTTTTTCAAAACCTTTTCAGGAGTAAAAACGGCGCTCACGTTGGCTTTGAGTTTCTGCGAAGGCATCAACGGCAGGTAATTTTTGTCGATATCCCGTCCCAAGGTATTAGCGTATGAACATTCGATATGCAGCCAGTCCCACGGATGCGGATGAAGATGTATGCCCGTTTCGCCGCCATAAAGGAAAGCGTCGGTTTGAGAATAATTGTACACCGGCGTTTCGTCGATAGATTCAGCCGCCGGTTGCAGATAAATAAAATGACGAATATAGTTGAAATAGGGACTGATAAACGCTTCAAAATGCAACGTTTTATAATTCAGGGTAGCGTCGGCTTGATAACTATTTTCGGTTTTCAGTTCGGCATTCCCGATTTCGTACCGATTGGCGCCGTGGTGAATGCCGTCGCTCAAAAGTTCAAACATGTTAGGGGAACGAAAACCGGAGGAAAGATTGACGCGCAACGAAAAGTTTTCCGTCAGCGGCTGGAAAATACCGGTCGAAAAATTAAATGCAAAATAATTGTTATTTAAGATGTTATCCGATGTTTGAATGTTGCGGTTATCGAAACGAATCCCCGACTGCCAATAAGCCTTCTCGCCATAGTAAAAATTAGTCATTGCAAAAGCGCCGACGTCCAGCGTAGAAGCATCGGGAATCAACTGTTCCTCGCCGTGGTTTTTGTTTGTTTGAAACAAGCCTTGACTGCCTGCAATCAGTTCCCAGCGGTTCCAACGGGGCGAATACCACTTGGCGGAATAGGATAATGTGCTTAAATTCATATCCAAAGCAGCTTCTTCGCCCGATTCTCCAGGGTCTTCATCCTCATCCGGTTCGCCTTCGTCGTGATGGTGTTCATCTTCGAACTCCTGCCTTTGATTAAAGATGTAGCCCACATCGAATTTCAATTTGGAATGGTTGGCGAAGAAAACGGTATTTTCCCAAGCCAGCAAATGCGTATTCAGATTCTGATAAGGCAGTTGCGGCGTTCTTCCGTTGAGTATCATTTCTTCGTGATCTTCTTCCACTTCCGTTAATCCGTATTTTTCGTTCAGACGATTGTATTTCAGAGAAGTAACAAATGTATTTCCGGTATATGCCAGCGTGGTTTTGAAGTCGTTGGTATTAAATCGGCTGTTAGGCGTCCGCTGATTGTAACCGTCAAAATAGTCGGTATGAGTAGTATATCCGCCAAAGAGATTCAGGTGAAACTTATCTTTCGACAGTTTGAATGCCGCATTGTTTCGGAAACCGGTCGAATTGGAATGAAATTCGGAATTGATCGCCGCCTCAATATTATTGTTTGCAGCATACCGCTCGTCGGCAAAGAACAGTACGCCGCCCAGCGCATCGCTGCCGTAAAGCAAAGACGCAGGACCTTTGATAATTTCGACCTGTTCGTAGCCGTTGTCATCCAGTCCCAAGCCGTGCTCGTCGCCCCATTGCTGATTTTCAATGCGAACGCCTTGCGAAAAAACAGCGATCCGGTTACCGCTCAATCCCCGGATTACCGGTTTTCCGATGCCGGTACCGGTACTGTAATTGTCAATTCCTGCAATCCAGGTCAATTTTTCACTCAAAGAAGTTCCCAGAAAAGGCGTTTCCCGTAAACTCAACTTTTCTACGTTGGCAACATTCTCGCCTTGCAGCCGGGAACTGTAACCGGACACCTTAATCTCCTGTAAATTATGAATAATAAAGTCGCTAATTGGAATAACCTCCCAATCAGAAATCGTATCCGCCGGTTGCGTTTGTGCCGACAATCCGAAAACAGATAAAAAGAGGCAAATAATAGAGATGATTTTTACGCACCGGGGGCAAATTCCGGTGAGAAACGTAGAAATAGAAGAAACATTATACCCATTCGGAACGGTTTGTTGGGCGAGCGGTTGCTCGTCCAGACAAGTAATGGTTTGGCACTCGGTACAGCGAAAATGAGCGTGATTATCATTGTGCTGCTCCGTGGTGCAGTGATGACAAAGCGAATAATAGGTTTTACCATCCTCGCCGACAATTTTATGCACTTTCCCATCGTCGCAAAAACCGTTCAGAATCCGGTAAATGGTAACACGATCCATTTTTTCAGGCATTTTTTGCTCGATATCTTCGTGCGACAACGCCGACTTCGACTGTTCCAAAACATTTATCACCAACTGTTTGGTCTTTGTATTGCGTCTATTTTTTTCCATTTTGTGAAAAACAATTAAAAGATTAATGCCACAAAATTACAATAAAGATTTTGATATTGCAACAATGTTGCAATATATTTTAATCTTCGGCAAATACATTCGATCCGACGTTGCGCTCAGAGCGAGGAATTGCCGGTAAAAAGAAAGAAAATCCCCGTTCGAGGTATGGGATTACGTACCCGCTCTCGTTGGTCAACGCCCTGCTTGTCGTAAAACCGGTAACGGTAGGTACCCTTGACGACAGCGTAATACATGCGTTTTGTCGCGCCATGTTCAGGTAAGCGGCAAATAATTCTTGTTCTTTAAGTATCATATTCTATCATTGATTATTATGAATTAGAATACAAAAATATGCAAAAATAATTTAAAATCGACTTTAATACAGAGAAAAAAGCCCTACTTTTTTACCCCAACCGTTTGTAAATCTTAGAATATTCACTAATTTTGCGCCGATAGAATCTAATCTCACATACAATGATACATTCCTATTTACGACAGCACCAGTGGAAAGCTTTCCGGCGAAACCCGATGTTTGAACGCAACCTCGCCGTCCGGATCTTTATGTTTATTATGTTCGGTTTCCTGGCTTTGGAATTTTTAGCGCTGGGACTTGTTTTGGACAAAATTTTGCTTCAAACGGAAACTTATACTTTAGCCATCGACGTCTTCAATTCGATATTGCTCTATGTGCTTCTGGCCGATTTTGTGATCAAACTTTTCTTCAAGCAAAACCAGTCCATGCAAATTGCTCCCTATCTGACTTTGCCGGTCAAACGGAACAAACTGTTTCATTTCCTCTTGTTGAAAGAATTTGGAAGTTTCTGGAACGGGTATTGGTTGTTTCTGGTAGTTCCTTTCGCCTTCCGGTCTATCACGCCTTTTTTCGGCTTGGGAACGGCGTTTTTATACATTCTTTTTTTCTATCTTTTGTGTGTTGCCGTCAGTTTGGCGGTACATCTTATTCATTGTTTGATTGGCAAAAACATCGGATATGTTATTGTGCCGGTTTTGCTGGCAGCCTTGCCTATTGCGTTGCCTTTGTTATTCCACATTCCTATAGGCGATTA
>JAITAH010000226.1 GCA_031284225.1 Dysgonamonadaceae bacterium
CAATCGCCGTTGATAACGCTTTAAAAAAAATTATTTTTTTAAGAGGTGTATATAGAGAGTCTCTCTCTCTCTCTCTCTAACATTTCTCGGAGAACTGACAAATATTTATAGTTAATTATCGTTAATCTTTTCATCTTTTTTTTCTGTTGCCTTTTTACTGTTTCTATGCTTCTTTACCTGCTTTTCTGCTGTTTTTATTCGTTCTTTTTACCCTCAAACATTGTAAAATATTTTATTATAATCAACCAAGTATTAACGTTTTATGACGGCAAATGCAAACTGTTTTTTTTATAGTACAAATTTAGTGCCATTCTTTGCTCGGGGGCAGATTCAAGTTCTAAATGTATCAAAAAACAGGACCCTCCTCTGCTATGCCTCCCAAAGCCCCGACTTTCACAAGCAAAGAGAAAGTCGCAAGGACCGGCGCTTTCTTTGCCCTGGCTTTCACAACCCGGAAACGATGTACCCAACTTGCCCAAGAGGGGATATCGACCCGCAGGCTGCGAAAAAAAAGAGGATGCATCGACACATCCTCTTCTTTCAACGTTTCGTTTTAACCCTTAACGGTTAATCGGCTTCTTGCTGCGCTTCATATTCTTTCAATAATTTATCCTGAACGTCGGTCGGAACCAGTTCGTAAGACGCAAATTTCATCGTGAACGATGCGCGGCCTCCGGTAATGGAACTCAGCGAGGTAGAATAGGTGCTCATTTCTTTCAAAGGCACTTTGGCCAGCAATTTTTCGTACCCTTTTTCGGAATTCATGCCCATAATCATGGCGCGGCGGCCTTGTAAATCGCCCATTACATCGCCCATGTATTCCGACGGAAGGGAAACTTCCACATCGTAAATCGGTTCGAGAATTTTCGGACCGGCATTTTTGAAGGCGGTAGAAAAAGCGTTGCGTCCCGCCAGCATGAACGAGATTTCATTGGAATCGACCGGGTGCATTTTCCCGTCGTAAATGATTACGCGAACGTCGCGGGCATAGGAACCGGTCAACGGGCCTTGTTCCATGCGTCCCATAATCCCTTTCAGAATGGCGGGAAGGAAGCGGGCGTCGATCGATCCGCCGACAATCGAGTTGACGAAGATCAATTTGCCTCCCCATTCCAGCGGAAGCTCCTGTACGTCGCGGGCTTGGATTTTAAATTCCTGTCCGTTGAATTTATAGATTTCCGGTACCGGCGTTCCTTCCTGATACGGCTCGATAATGAGATGCACTTCGCCGAACTGACCGGCTCCGCCCGATTGTTTTTTATGCCGGTAGTCGGCTCGCGCCGATTTGGTAATGGTTTCGCGATACGGGATTTTCGGTTCCAGAAACTCGATGGCTAACTTATCGTTGTTTTCAATCCGCCATTTCAGGGTTTTCAGGTGAAACTCGCCCTGTCCGGAAAGGATGATTTGCTTCAATTCCTTGGATTGTTCCACGACCCAAGTCGGATCTTCGGCACGCATCCGGTGCAGGATTTCCATCATTTTTTCCGAATCGGCTTCGTTCACGGCTTTTACGGCGCGGCGATATTTGGAATTCGGATAGTGGATAAAATTGAACCGGTTGTCTGTTCCCTTGCCGTTTAAGGCATGACCGGTGTTCACATCTTTCAGTTTGACGGTAGCGCCGATATCTCCGGCTTGCAGTTCGGGAACTTCCGTGCGGTTTTGTCCGGCTACGACAAACAACTGCGAGATGCGTTCTTTCGAGCCGCGGTCTTCGTTCAGCAAATCGTCGCCGGTTTTTATTACGCCCGACATGACTTTGAAATAGGATACGCGACCGATATGCGGTTCGACGGTGGTTTTAAAGATAAACAAACTGGTCGGATCGGCTTTATCGGCTTTCACGTCTTTGCCTTCGGCGTTTTTGTAGGGCGGCATTTCGGATACGGTGGGCACGTTATTCCCCAAAAATTCCATCAACCGGCGAACGCCCATGTCTTTTCCGGCCGAGGCGCAGAGTACGGGAAACATGCCGCGGGCGATCAAGCCTTTGCGGATGCCTTCGCGCATTTCATCTTCGGTGAGGCTTCCCTGGTCGAAATATTTTTCCATCAGCGCTTCGTCGTTTTCGGCGGCGGCTTCTATCAAGGTATTGTGCCATTCGGCGGCTTTATCGGCTTCCGAAGCGGGGATATCCAGAATTTCGGGCGTTCCGCCTTCGGGTTTCCACTGGTACATCTTCATTTTCAATACGTCGATCATCTGATGGAAATTCTGGCCGGTCTGTATCGGATACTGAATGGGAACGACTTTTCCGCCATAGGTTTCTTTCAGTTGCGCCAGTACTTTATCGTAATCGGCGTTATCGCGATCCAACTGGTTGATAAGGAAGATCACCGGTTTGCCGGTGGCTTCCGTGTAGCGGAACATATTGATGGTTCCTACTTCTACGCCGTACTGGCCGTTCAGAACCATCAGAGCGGCGTCGGTAACGTTCAAGGCGGAAACGGCGCCGCCCACAAAGTCGTCGGAACCCGGATTGTCGATAAAATTCAATTTTTTGTCATTCCATTCCACGCTGAAAATGGTGGAAAACACCGAGTAGCCGTATTCTTTTTCTACGGGGAAATAGTCGGTAACGGTATTCCCGTTTTCGACCGAACCTCT
>JAITAH010000233.1 GCA_031284225.1 Dysgonamonadaceae bacterium
ACGGATCCCACACAGTATATGTAAGAGACGCTAACAATTGCATCGTACAAGCGCATGTCGAAGTTCCCGGCTCGGCCGCTTCCCTCAAGCTTGTATCCCAAACCCTTACAGCTCCCTCCTGTAACGGAGAAGAAGACGGTCGGTGTATATTGGTCATAGACAACGTACAAGGCAATTTATCCGCATCGGCGGATGTGCCCGCCGGTAATGTTACCATTCAAGACAACACGATTACGATTGTCGGTTTGCGAAGCGGAAACCATATTTGTATCGTTCGCGACGTAAAAGATGGCGCCACTTGCAGTATGGAAATTGCTTATACTGTTCCCGGAAAAGAGCCTGTTCGCTTTTATACGGAAGTAAACCCGGCAAGCGATCAGGGCCGTTCGGACGGACAAATTACAGTTTTCCTGTCGGGAGGGAATGGAGCGCCTTATCGGGTACATCTTTGGGATGGAGATTCGAATACACAACTTGAGGAAGGTTCCTGTACGGGCAGTTTTACTTTTTCCAACTTAGCCGGATCGGCTACCAACGGTGGGAAACTATACCGTATCACTGCCTACGATGCGAACGATTGTTTTTCTACAGTCGAAGCGCGCGTACTTGAACCGGCTCCCCTTCAATTACAGGCAGTCGTATCCCGTCCCGTTTCCTGTCCGGGAAATAACGACGCCATTATCAGTCTTTCCGCTTGGGGCGGCTGGGGTAATTACCAATACAGTCAGGACGGTATTACATGGGACACAAACAATTACTACCCCAATTTATCTGCCGGCGCTTACATTTTTTACGTAAAAGATTTGTACAACGCCGTTTCAACGGCAACGGTCAACATAACCGATCCAACGCCGTTAACTATCTCCCGCGACGATATGTCCCCTGTCTTGTGCCATGGATCTTCTACCGGATGGATTCGTTATCGAATTTCCGGCGGAAGTTATCCTTATACCCTGACTCCGGCACGGGGAAAAATTATTGAATCCATTGATAATGGCGATACACTATTTACAGTAAACGAATTACCTGCAGGAATATACGCTTTTTCCGTGCGAGATAGCCGGAACTGTACGCTTGCAGCTATCCCGGACACGATTACCGAACCGGCACAATTGAGCGTCGCGATTTCTAATATGATACAACCTACTTGCGGATGGAGCAACGGCTCGTTGTCTGCCCAAGCTAACGGCGGTATTGCGCCTTATTCGTATGTCATTCATGCAACGGATTCCGGTTTTACTCAAATGAAAAATTCCTATGAATCGGTTACTTTTGACGGTATTCCGGGCGGTTCGTACCGAATAAGCGTTACCGACAGCGAAGGATGTTTTGCTCAAAGTACGGTAGTAACATTTAATTTATATGTCAGTCCTTCTATAAAATCCTGTTCGGTTTCCGAAGCGTTATGCGCCAACGGAGCCGGTGGGCGCGTAGAAGTAACTCCATTAGTGGGTAGTAGCGAAATAGCTTCTTTTATGATATATAACGCCGATTTGACATATACGAACAGCAATAATTCCGGCATTTTTGAGAATATCCCTGCCGGCTCTTATCATGTGGTCGTTTACGACACTAACGGCTGCCAGTCGCAACTTCCCTATCCGGTAACAATAAGCGAGCCGGAAGCCATATCGATCGTAATAGACGCTATGATTCCTCCGACGGGCAAGGGCAGCCAAGATGGAAAAATATTTTTCAGAGTCCGGGGAGGCAGCGCCGGCCGGCTGATGGTGTATTTATTAGACGCCGAAATGTTGCCGGTTAGCGAAATGTGGGCGGTTAACAATGCGCCGTTGAGCTTTTCCGTCAACGGAGGAAATTATTACATAGAAGTAAGTGATGAAAATGGTTGCACTATGATTAGTGATTTGATACCGGTGATGGAACCCGATGAAAAATTATATTTGATTATCAAAGAAGCGAAAGACGCACTTTGTAAATCGCAAACCGGCAGTATTATAGTTGAAGGCGCCGGCGGCTGGGGAGGTTACCGCTACCGACGTGCCGTGGAAGAACAATATTCTTCCCTGAATCGTTTTGAAAATCTTTATCCCGGCAGTTATGTGATTACAGTAATCGACCGGATGGGCGCGACCGCCAGCGAAACGGTAGTTATTAACGAACCTCAGGACAGCCTGAAAGCAGAAATTGTTAACCGAATACTCCCTACCTGCGGCAATAACGGTCGAATATCGATTCATTTGTCGGGCGGTACTCCACCCTACCGACTGTATGAAACGAACGATACGGTGTTCTGTTCCGGACCTCAGACTGTGGAATGGACGGGAAAAGGGAGTGGATCCTTTTTATTGCATTTATTAGACGTAAATGGTTGTCGCTTCGAATTGGAAGCAGAGCTTCCCGAAACCAATCTTTTACATATCGCCGGATTTGAATTAACTT
Organism: Dysgonamonadaceae bacterium; assembly: GCA_031284225.1. Next base: position 2,404 of record JAITAH010000233.1, read on the forward strand.
ATCCTCGAACTCCCGGCGCATCCAACGGCGCCATTTATGCTTTGGTCGAAGGAGGAACCGAACCTTATTCGTATCGTTGGAGCAGCTTGCTTGGAAGCGCTACAAACCTGTCGAGCAGCGATGCGGAACTATACGATATTTCCTCCGGATATTATCTATTGGAAGTAAGTGATGCGGAAGGATGTTCCACACAGGAAACCGTATATCTATACGATCCGGGCGGCCTCTATTTTACTGTTTTGGAAACAGGCGATGAAACGGCTTTTCAGGCTTCGAATGGATACGCCGTACTGGAGGCCAATGCAGATATCGAAACCTACAATATCTGTGGCCCCGCGTTGGATATCTTCACCTGTCCGGCAGGTTATACTACCGATCGCTTCCATACGGAAAACAGAAAGGCGTATCTACAAAATATAGAAAGCGGAAAATGGTTTGTTACCGGAATAACCACTTCGGGACAACAAGTCGTCGCCGGATTTGAAATCAAACCTTTTTTCGATTTCAACTTTGGACGGATTAGCGTAACTCAGGTTTCCGCTCCCGGCGCTTTCGACGGAGAAATTCGATTAGAAGTTCACGGCGGCGGCGGAGAAAATACGTTTGTATGGACAGATAGTGCGGGCAACACCTATTATTCAATCAATGACGAATACGGCAGCGTCTTATCCAATATTATCGCCGGAAAATATACGGTAGAAGTAACCGACCGTTATGGTAACCGGATTGTGCAAACCATCGACGTTTTCGAACCGGATAAAGCTTTACAACTGAATCTGGTAGAACAGAAGAACCAAAGTTGTAAAGATTTCCGCGACGCTTACGTCGTGTTGGAAGCCATTGGCGGTTGGGGCGATTATCAATTCCGTCACGAATCCGCCGTCTATTTCAATAATGCATCGTCCTTTCCCGGCCTGGCAACCGGCAACCAGATATTCTATGCGATAGATAAACGCGGATCGGTAGCCAGTCTTCCAATACGCATCACCGAACCCGAATATCTGCGGGCGGCTGTTGCCCGTGTCGATAGCGTCAAATGCAAAGGTAATTACGATGGACAAGTTGTGTTTGCCATTACCGGCGGGACGGCGCCTTATTCGTTCAAAGAATCGGGCAGAGATTTCTGGCAAGCAGGTAATGTAGCGCGGGAGTTATCAACCGGGTTGCACACCTTTTTCTTTACCGATAGCAACGGCTGCGAAGGGCAAGATACATTAACGGTGTATGTACCGGAACCAGATTCGCTTTTGTTTCGTAATATCAGCGTTACGCATACTACCTGCGGCGAAGACAACGGACAAATCAGCGTAGAGATGCAGGGCGGAACACAACCATACGCTTACCGCTGGCTGGATTACAACTACCGCGAGATAGGCTATAGCACAACGATTACAGGCTTGAAACAAAACGGCGTTTACCGTTTGGAAGTAACCGACGCCAACGGTTGTAAGCAACAAATGGAACAACTGATACAACCCTCGTCGTTGCCCCGCATCCTGGAAGTAGAAACGACGGATGTGCTATGCTACGGCGAATCGAACGGTACGGCTCGCGTTACGAGAGCAGAAGCGGGACATCCCTATGCGCCTTATACTCTCACTTGGTCGAACGGCGATACGGGCGAATACTCCGACCGTTTCCCGCAAGGGCGGCATTCCGTAACAATTTCCGACGAAAACAACTGTTCTTCAGTGTATTATTTCGATATCGGCCAACCGGATTCGCTCCGCATCCGGTTTATAGACGTCCGCGAACCGCATTGTTACGGTAATCAAGATGCTTATATTCATACGGAAACACTGGGCGGAACCGGAAAATATACTTATGTGTGGAATACGGGCGCTACAACGCCCGACTTGGATAATATCTTCAAGGGCGATTATTGGGTTCGAGTAACAGATGCTAACGGATGTAGTTATACCCGTTCAATTACGTTGAATGAGCCGCCCTACCTGTCGGTGGATTTAGGCAAAGACGTACTCATGTGTCCCGGCAATACGCATGTTATTGATGGCGGAGAATATGTAGCCTATCGCTGGTTTACTGAGAAAGGGGATATAGGATCAGGCCGTTATCTGCATGTAAGTGAAGAAGATCATTATTTTCTGGAAGCGACCACGCCCGACGGTTGCCCTGCCTGGGGCGATATTCGCGTGTCTATCGGTAATGATGCGCTGATAGCAGACTTACTACTGGCTTCAGAAGCAGCGGTAGGCGATACTTTAGTTATATTCGAACTGTCTAATCTGGAACTTGATAGTCTGCGGTGGGAATATGATTTGACGGCCTTCGAACAGATAACGCCGCAAAATGAATATATGGGACTACCCTACGTACTGCAATTGCTCTGCCGGAAAGAAGGTATTTACAATATTGGTCTCTACGGATATTCAGGCGGCTGTTATTCGCCGGCAGTAAAACAGGTAGAAGTGTTGCCTGCAAGCGAACGGAAGCCGGACGACTGGTACACTGTTCAACCAATGATAATCTTACTGAAACAGTATCCCAATCCAAGCAAAGGCGTGTTTACTGTGGAATTGGAATTGCGTGAAAAAGCAGAAGCGCGGTTCGTTATCTTTGAGGTGGCGTCCGGTATTTGCCTCGACCAGCGGACGGAAAAAAATTCCGATAAATACCGCATAGAATACAATATCCAGCATCTGAACACGGGCGTCTATGTTTTGATGGTTATAGTAGAAAATGAACGCAAACAAATTAAATTGATTATAGAATGATGAAAAAATATAGTATAAGCGTTTTATTAAACCTGATTTTTATCATCCACTTGCAAGCCGAAGACCAGGTCAAGTTGCTATGCCGTCCTTGTCCGCAGGATTCCATCTTGTTACGCTGGGCGCCGTCGGATAAGCAAAATTGGGATTTGGGTAACCGATACGGTTATATCGTGGAACGTTATACCATGCTTCGGGACGGTCAGTTGCTGGATAACAAAGAACTTGTAACGCTTACGCCATCGCCGCAAAAGCCATTGCCATTAGAAGCGTGGGAATCTTATCAAGAAGATAAATATGTATCTGTCGCCGCACAATGTATTTTCGGAGAGATGGAACCGATTCCGACACTCAACCCTTCGGCAATTGCCCGTAAGTACAGAGAAGAACAAAATCGCTTTTCCATGGCTCTGTATGCCGCCGACCAATCGGTTTTGACAGCCAGGCTATCCGGTTTGTATTGGGTGGACAAGACTGTGGCGGCTAACGAAAAATACCTTTATTCGGTTCGTATTGCCGCCCCGGATTCCATTCCTGTGGATACAGCCTTTGTCTTTACCGGTTTGTCCGAATATCAGCCTTTGCCCAAACCTTTGGAATTGGCTGCCCGCTGGGAAGATCAAAAAGTGCAACTATCCTGGAATATCCTTTATCTAAGCCCGATATACAATAGTTATATTGTAGAAAAATCGACCAATGGAAAGCATTATACCGCTATCAGCGAAAATGCGATGGTGCAAGCCGCCGATGCAGGTATTGTCCCTGAATACGCTTACCGAAGCGATTCTTTGCCTGATAACCGGACTGTTTGGTATTACCGAGTAAGAGGCGTCAATGCCTTTGGCGAAACCGGGCCGCCCAGCGATTCTATTGTGGGGCACGGACGCATTCCGATCGCCTACGCCCCTGTAATCATCAATAAGCAAGTGATTGACAATAAATCCGTTCTTCTTCAATGGAGTTATCCGGAAGAAATGAACGAATACATTGCCGGCTTCCGGATTTACCGATCCGTAGGGCCTACCGGCGCCAAGGAAAAGATTTTTGAATCAAAAAGAACTTCCGATCGGGAATTTATCGACAAACAACCCGATATGACCAATTATTATCTTTTGTCGGTTTTCGATGATGAAAAGGAAAAAGTTTCACCGCTTCCTACTTACGCACAATTGGTTGACAGTATTCCGCCACATAAACCATCCGGTCTGGTTGGACAGATAGACAGTTTAGGAGTGGTTCGCCTGACGTGGAAGCGGAATACCGACCGCGACATAAACGGTTACCGGGTTTTTCGCAGCAACCATCCTCATTTTGAATTCCTGTTAATTAGTCCGGCAATGGTTGCGGATACTTTTTTTGTCGATTCTGTTAATTTAAATACCTTGAACAAAACCATTTATTACCGGTTATGTGCAGAAGACCTGCGTCTAAACCGATCGGATTTCGGCGACGTCTTAGAATTGAAATTACCGGATCGAATACCGCCGGTTACGCCGGTGATTCAAAGTGTAGAGGATCGAAAAAACAGCTTGCAAATCACCTGGTTTAACAGCAGTAGCGAGGATGTCGTCCGTCATCATATTTATCGGAAAACAGCGAATGACACAATTTTTCACTATTTGACGACTATCGGAAAACCTACCGATAAACAATCGGTTTTCACAGACAAAAATGTGAAAGTTGGCGAAACTTATATTTACCAAATACAGGCGGAAGATGAAAGCGGATTGTTTTCCCCATTTTCCTCTCCTGTCCTCAAAAAAACGCCGGGCGAACCGGTAGAGAAAATAATATTGAAAAAGCAAGAAACTTCTGATAAAGTTAGTTTGAGTTGGTCGATTCAATCCCCAAAACTCGTAGAACGAGTATTGATATACAGAGAGATAGACAATACTTCTATGCGATTATTAGGTTATTCGACTGAAAATGATTATACCGATACCGATCTTACGATTAATAAAACGTATCGTTATCGGATCAAAGCGTTATACGAGGATGAAACTTCTTCCGAATTAAGTAATGAAGTCATCATAAAAAGGTAAGCCATGAGATATAAAATATTCTTTTTAGCGGTTATCGTACTTTTTGCTTCGGAAGTCAAGGCTCAGGACGTCGAATCCGTCATCCAATCTCCCCTTCTATCTACCAACGGAGGCGTATCCATGAGTCATCTATTCACATTGTTTCCCGGCGATACTACGGCTGTACAACATCCATACGCTTTCTATCTGTCCGGAAATCTGAATTTGAATTTTTTGGGAGTAGTCGCCATTCCATTATCATTCGCTTATACCAATCAACAACTAAGTAAAAACATCTCATTGCCTTTCAATCGTTTTTCCTTGGCGCCATCCTATAAATGGATGAAAGCGTATGCCGGATATACTTCTCTACATTTTTCACCCTATACATTGGCCGGACACGAATTATTTGGAGGCGGCATTGAACTTACGCCGGATAACGGATTAAAGGTCAGCGCCGTTTATGGAAGGTTGAAACAACAATCTTTCGGAGAAGACAATACGGATCCTTCGTTCAAACGGATGGGAGGCGGATTCAACGTGGAATACAAAAAAGAACAATTTGAAGTAGGGGTTAATTTTTTCAAAGCGCAAGACATGCTCTCGTCTGAATATCTTGCTCATCCCGACAGTATGGATTTGCTTCCGCAAGACAATCTGAGCGGAAGCATCAAAGCCGGTATTAATTTTATTAAAAATTTACGCTTGACAACTGAATACGGTATTAGCGCATTGAATCGAAACATTTATCCGACTGGCAATTCAAGGGAAAACCGTTTTCGTATGCTGGCAACCGAAGGCGATTTGGCCATTTTTCATGCTATGAAAACCCAATTGACTTATACGCAGCCCATCGGTTCGATTGGCGCTACTTACGAAAAAGTAGATCCCAATTATACCACGCTGGGCGCCTATTATATGACGAATGATTTTGAAAATATAACCGCTAATTTTTCTACCGCTATCAAAAAAGTAAATATTGCAGTGAGTGGCGGATATCAACGGGATAATCTACATAAACAGAAAAACAATACCTCTTCCCGGATAATTTATTCGGCCAACTTGTCTTCCAATATGACGGAAAAACTCAGTGTGGCATTTAACCTGTCGAATCTGCAATCTTACGTCTATATCAATGATATTTACGACCGGGTAACGCAAACCAATGAGTTTCAAAATTTGGATACGTTGAATGTGACCCAATTAAATTATACGACGTCGCTCAATTCATCTTACATTTTGCAAAGCGCCAAAGAAAAACGGCAGAGCGTCAACCTAAATTTCATGTATCAAAAATCGGCGGAAGCGCAACAATATTCCCGTTTTTCGGGAAATGATATTTACAATACCGGCGTTGCGTATCAACTTTCCATATTACCCATCAAACTCAATGCTTCCGCTTCTGTGAGCTACAATTACAATCGGATGCCGGAAGACGTCTATACGCAAGCTTTGAGTTATAATGTGTCTTTGCAAAAAACCTTTTTCAGTAACTTGAGAAGTGCGCTGACGGCTACTTATAGTCGCATGTCCCACTCATCCGGGCAATTAGCCAACGTAATGAATATTCGCATCAGCGAAGGATATGTTTTTGCTCAAAAACATAATTTCAATCTCAGTCTAACCTTATTGAACAATAAAAATCTGAATCAAAACCGTTTACAGTACGCTGCGAATCTTTCTTATGCATACAACTTTAATATAACGGTTAGTCGGAAAGAAAGAAAGATAAAATTGGATTATGATTTTTAACCGCCGACTATGCGAATAAGGAAAGAACTATGCTTACGCTTTATCGAAAACCACCGTTTCTATTTTCGATAACTGATTTACGAACCGTTCCGCCTCGCTTTTCCGAATCCGCAAAACCATTCGGCAATCGTTGTCCAGCGTTTGGGAAATCAATTGCGCTTGCATTTCTTTTATCGCTTTCATTACGCCGTTCAGGAAAGAATATTCAAAAGTGATGGCGATATCTTCATCAACCGTTTTTTCAACGATGGATGCGTTTTGCACAGCCGCCTGTGCAGCAGCGCGGTAAGCGACTATCAAACCGGAAGCGCCCAGCTTTACGCCGCCGAAATAGCGTACAACAATGATCAGGATATCCGTCAGTTCATGGGAATTAATCACGCCCAGAATCGGTCTTCCGGCTGTTGAGGAAGGCTCCCCGTCGTCGTTAACGCGAAATTGCGTGCGTGCGGCGCCCAGCATGTAGGCCCAGCAGACGTGGCGGGCGTCGTAATATTTTTTCCGGTAAATATCCACGACGTCCTTGACCTGTTCCGGCGTTTGTACGGGATAAGCGAAGGACAGGAATTTGCTTCGTTGTTCGGTTATATAGCTTTCCGAAGGGGAGGAAATGGTTTTAAAAGTATCCATGAATCAATACGCCCGCGCAAAAATCACCCGTTGCTTCGAGGGCTTGCCGGTAACCATACATTTACCCGGCGTAAGATCGCCGTTCAACGGAATGCAACGGATAGTGGCTTTGGTTTCTTCTTTGATCAATTCTTCCGTTTCGGCCGAGCCGTCCCAATGCGCAAGGATAAATCCGCCCTCTTCTATTTTTTGTTTAAATTCGTCATAAGCGTCCACAGATATGGTGTGAGCCGTCCGATATTCGAATGCTTTCCGGTAGATATTTTGTTGAATATCATCCAACAGATTTTTTACGTAAGACGCGATATTAGCCAAAGGAACGGTTTCTTTGGTTAAAGTATCGCGGCGAGCCACTTCGATAGTACCGTTTTCCAAATCGCGGGCGCCCATCGCAAGACGTACCGGAACGCCCTTTAGTTCGTACTCTGCAAATTTCCAGCCGGGTTTTTTATTGTCGCTATTATCGTATTTGACGGTAATATTGAGATCTTTAAAGTCTGTAAGTATCTTGAAGACTTTCTCGTCGATGGCGGCCAAACCTTCCGCATCGCGGAAAATAGGAACGATAACTACCTGATAAGGAGCTAATTTAGGAGGCAAAACCAGACCTCTATCGTCTGAGTGCGACATAATAAGCGCACCCATCAACCGAGTAGTAACACCCCAGGAAGTTGCCCAAACATAATCGCGTTTTCCGTCTTTATCCAAAAATTGAACATCAAAAGCTTTGGCAAAATTTTGTCCTAAAAAGTGGGAAGTGCCTGCCTGAAGAGCTTTTCCGTCTTGCATCAATGCTTCGAAAGTATAAGTGTCTATCGCGCCGGCAAACCGTTCGGAAGGTGTTTTTACCCCTTTAATGACCGGAAGAGCCATGAAATTTTCGACAAAATAGACATAAAGGTCCAGTATTTTCAAGGTTTCTTCCAAAGCTTCTTCGCGCGTAGCATGTGCCGTATGACCTTCCTGCCAAAGAAATTCGGCAGTACGCAAAAATAAACGGGTACGCATTTCCCAACGTACCACATTCGCCCACTGATTGCACAGAATCGGCAAATCGCGGTAAGATTGAATCCATCCTTTATAAGTATTCCAAATAATTGTTTCGGAAGTCGGACGGACAATTAATTCCTCTTCCAATTTTGCTTCCGGATCTACAATTATACCTTTCCCGTTCGGATCATTTTTCAAGCGGTAATGAGTTACTACCGCACATTCTTTGGCAAAACCTTCTACATGATTAGCTTCTTTGCTAAAAAATGACTTAGGGATAAACAGCGGAAAATAAGCGTTTACATGTCCTGTAGCCTTGATCATATCATCCAATTGCCGCTGGATTTTTTCCCAGATCGCATAACCGTAAGGCTTGATCACCATGCAACCGCGAACGGCCGAATTTTCCGCCAAATCTGCCTTGATTACCAAATCGTTGTACCATTGGGAATAATTTTCGCTGCGAGAAGTCAGCTCTTTTACCTGTCCAACGCCGGACGTTGTTTCTTTTGCCATCGTTATATCGTTTTTTAGTATTTTATTAGAAACCGCAAAATTACATGAAATAATTGATATTACATACAGAAGAATGAAAATAGATGATGAGAAACGGGACAACCGGGGGACGGTAGCGTTATCGCATTTTTATCAACATTCTCTTCCTTTCCGAACGGCGGT
>JAITAH010000276.1 GCA_031284225.1 Dysgonamonadaceae bacterium
GTTAATTGTTCTTAAGTTTTTCATCCTGTTTTCCGAACTATTGTACGTAATCGCACGATATATTGCCAATCATTAGCGATTTACGCGGACAAAGTAAAGGCTTTTTTTTGAATTGTGCAAGGATTTGTCTAAAAATTTTATTTTCGGGACAATCTCGAATACCATTGGAATGGTAATGCAAACAGCAGGTTTCCATGCGCTTTCGCCTCATTCTGCCGGCTGGACGGGCGCCAGATTCCTGTCGCCGAAGGCATTATCTACCCTTGCCACATCGACCCAGAACTTGTTTCCGGCGATCCATTCGGCGGGGAAGGCGGCTTGGGTGCGCGAATAGGGGTGCTTCCACTCGTCGGCGCAAACTTCGTACTGCGGATGGGGGGCGTTCTTCAGAACATTGTTTTCCGGATCGGCTTTGCCTTGAACGATGGCTTCGATTTCGGCCTGAATCAGGGCGAGCGCCTGAACAAAACGGTCTAATTCGGCTTTGCTTTCGCTTTCCGTCGGCTCAATCATCAGCGTTCCGTGCACGGGAAAGGATAAGGTGGGTGCGTGAAATCCGTAATCAATCAGCCGTTTGGCTATATCCGTTTCGTCGATCCCCGAACGGGATTTGAGGTTTCGACATTCGAGAATCAGCTCGTGGCCTACCCGCGACCGGTCGCCTTTATAGACAATGCCGTAGGTTTTTTCCAGCTTGGCAGCCAAGTAATTGGCGTTGAGGATCGCGATTTTCGTTGCCAGCGTTAAACCGGCGGCGCCCATCATGCGGATGTAACCGTAAGTAATCGGCAGGATTCCCGCGCTACCGAAGGGCGCTGCGGCCACCGTATTCCGTCCGGCGCCGGGCCTTTCGGGATGCGCCGGCAGGAAGGGGATTAAGTGAGACGCTACGCAAATGGGGCCGGCGCCGGGGCCGCCGCCGCCGTGGGGAATGGCAAATGTTTTGTGCAGATTCAGGTGGCAAACGTCGGCGCCGATGGATCCGGGATTCGTTAAACCGACTTGCGCATTCATATTGGCGCCGTCCATATACACTTGTCCGCCGTTGGCATGGACGATTTCGCACATTTCCACAATATTTGTTTCAAAGATGCCGTGCGTCGAAGGATAGGTAATCATCAAAGCGGCTAAGTGTTCTCGGTTGGCTTCGGCTTTTTCCCGCAAATCGGCGACGTCGGTATTTCCGTTGGCGTCGAACCGGACGGTCAGGGTCTGAAATCCGGCCTGAATGGCCGAAGCGGGATTGGTGCCGTGTGCCGAAGCGGGAATCAGTACCACGTTCCGGTGGCCTTGTCCGATGGCTTGCTGGTAGGCGCGGATCGTCATCAGGCCGGCGTATTCTCCGGCAGCGCCCGAATTGGGCTGAAAGCTGACGCCGGGCAGTCCGGTAATGGTTTTCAGATACGACGAGAGGTTGCCCAGCAGTTCGGCATAGCCTTCGGTCTGTTCGGCCGGCGCGTAGGGATGGATGTTCGCCCAGTGCGGATCGTTCAGCGGCAGCATTTCTGCGGCGGCGTTCAGTTTCATGGTGCAGGACCCCAGCGAAATCATGGACTGGGCGAGGGAAATATCGCGCACTTCCAGTCTTTTGATGTAGCGCATCAATTCCGTTTCGGTGTGATAGCTGTTGAAAACCGGATGCGTCAGGTAAGGCGATGTGCGTAAAAAGCCGTTCAGATCCGCCACGCCGGGCACGTCCTTTTCGTTGATGAAAGGCGGTTCTTTCCGGCACACCCCTTCACCGAAAACATAGAGCAGGATGCCGATATCGTCCATCAACGTAGTTTCGTCCAGACTGATACCGATTTCGCCGCTTTCGTAATAGCGCAGGTTAATTTTACAGTCCACTGCGGTTTCCTGCAAAACATCTCCCAACGCGCGGGGAGCGAGGCGTACTTTCAGGGTATCGAAAAAATACTTGTTTTCCTGAATATACCCCAGCTTTTCCAATTCCTGAGCCACGTATGCGGTGTATGAGTGGATGCGTTCTGCGATCGCTCTCAAGCCTTTCGGTCCTTGATAAACCGCATAAAACGACGCCATTGTCGCCAGCAAGGCCTGTGCCGTACAGATATTGCTTGTTGCCTTTTCCCGTTTAATATGTTGCTCACGGGTTTGCAGCGCCAGTCGCAACGCACGCTTGCCGTAAACGTCTTTGGAAACACCGATGATGCGTCCCGGAATCGTGCGCTTGTATTCGTCTTTCGTTGCCAGATAACCGGCCGACGGCCCGCCATAATACATCGGGATGCCGAAGCGTTGCGACGAACCGAAAACCACATCGGCGCCCCACTCGCCCGGAGGCGTCAGGAGGCACAAACTCAGCAAATCGGCAGCGACCGCTACTTTAACTCCCTGTGCATTTGCCTTTTCTACAAAAGACCGGTAGTCTTCTATCGACCCGTCGGAATTGGGATACTGGACGATAACGGCAAATGCATCGCCGGTAAAATCAACCGTACGATAATCAACCGTTTGCAGAACAATGCCCTGAGGTTTCGTGCGGGTATTCAGTACGGCCAGTGTCGATGCGAATACCTTTTCATCCACCAGCAAGACGTTGGCATTGTTTTTCACCTGTTCCCGGCTTCGGGTTTGGAACAGCATAGCGGCGGCTTCGGCGGCGGCGGTAGCCTCGTCGAGCAGGGAGCAATTGGCCAGCGGCAAAGCGGTTAAATCGCTGATCATTGTTTGGAAATTCAGCAAAGCTTCCAGTCGTCCCTGCGATATTTCGGCCTGATAGGGCGTATAAGACGTGTACCAGCCGGGGTTTTCAAACACGTTCCGGAGGATAACGGCCGGCGTACAGGTATCATACCAGCCCATACCGATGTACGAGGTAAAGACTTCATTTTTAGATGCTATTTCGGCGATGTGTTCGGAGTATTCCCGTTCGGTCATCGCTTCGGGCAAATCCAGTTCCTTTTTCAGGCGGATATTTTCCGGAAGGGTTTCTTCGATCAACTGTTCTAAACTCGAAACGCCGGTTTGCGCCAGCATTTCCCGGATTTCACTTTCGTTCAAGCCAATGTGGCGATAAACAAATGATTCTTGCATATCAAATATAGGGATTATGTTGTTTTTCTTCTCTGACGGTAGAAGCCGGCCCATGTCCCGGATAAATATCGGTATTGTCCGGCAGCGTTAATAATTGCTTCCGGATGGCATGGAGCAAGGTTTCTTCATTGCCGCCCCATAAATCGGTACGGCCGATATCGTGGCGAAACAAGGCGTCGCCGGTGAATACGCAGTTTGCTTTTGCACAATAAAACGAGAGGCTTCCCGGCGAATGTCCGGGCGTCAGCAACGCTTTTAAGACGGTATTGCCGAAACGGATTTCATCGCCTTCGTTAATAAACCGGTCGGCGCTCACCGGTTCGTAATTCACCGGCATACCGAAAATCAGGGTTTGTTTTTGTAAGCCCGGCATTGTTTCTTCCGCTTCGTGGTATTCCGGTTTCAAGCCGTAGGTTTCGTAAATAAACCGGTTGCCCAGCAGATGATCGAAATGCAGATGAGTATTGAGTAAATGTTTTAATTTCAAATCGTAACGATCGATGTATGCTTGGATTCGCTTTTGTTCTTCCGCTGTAAATGCGCCACAATCAATGATAACGGCTTCCTTGGTTTCATCGTAAAGCAAGTAAGTATTCACATCCACCGGATTAAATTCAAATGATTGGATTTGCATGTTCCCGTTAGCTTTTTAAAATCGTACAAAGATAAAACTATTATTTGAAATGCGTAAATTTATATTTACCTTTGTGTCTCGTTACAACGCATGTAACAAAACATAATAACATGAAGCAAATTTTTATATTCAAGAGGTTCTTCGTTTTGTTTTGGATACTAATGGTATGCTATCCTGCCAATTTGTTATCCCAAGAAAGCCGGTTTCCGCTGAATCCTTACTGTTTACCGCCGGTTTTCGACGGAAATTTCCCGAACGATACGATTATCCGGCTTCCTTTACCGGAAGATCCCTATGCGAAACCCAAACCACTGGCGCCGGAATTGGATATTCCGCTTTCGATCCTTACGCCGCAAGAAGTGTTTATCGATCGCTTACGAAAAGAGGCTTACCGGAATTTACTGCGGCATAATATTGCTTCCGTAAAATACACACGGTCTGATTTTTCAGGCGAAGTGGAAAAGATCGAACAGATCCGGTCGAATATCTTTCAGAACCTGTTCTCGGTGGAAGCCGATTACTCAAAAACCGACATCGATCGATCGACCCGCTATGTTCCGAAGCGCAAATACTGGATTCTGAATTGGAACAGCTTATTGCAATTTACCCAAAACTATATTTCTAAAAACTGGTATAATGGGGGGCTTGGCAATCAAAATTTAATGAGCGTCCAGAAATACACCTTCAATTACCAAAGGAATAAGATACAATCCAATAATTTAATTGAATGGAAGTTAAGTTTTTATACCAATCCTAACGACACCTTGCGCTCGTTTCGTATCGGAGACGATCTGGTACGTACTTACAGCGATTTCGGCTTGAAAGCGTTTAACGACAAATTCTTCTATTCGGCCAACCTTGAAATCAAAACCAAACTGTTCCGGAGTTACAAAGAAAACAGCGCCATCTATACTTCGTCCTTATTCTCCCCCTTACAAGTCAATATGGGGATTCTGGGTATCAAATACCAACTGAACAAGACGTCGAAAAAAGACAAGAACAAGAAAGTGAATCTGGCGATCGATATGTCTCCTTTATCCGTTCAATATACGTGGGTGGCCGATTCGGCGGTGATGAAGCAGAACCGGTACGGGATTCCGGCCGATAAACATTTCTTGCTGGATGTGGGTTCGACTCTGAATGCTAAAATTACCATTAATTTCAATAAACAGGTAACATTCAGTTCGCGCATCAAGTACTTTACCAATTACGAAAAAGTGATTTTCGAGGCGGAAAACGAATTAAACATGTCGCTGAACCGCTACTTTTCTACCCGGCTGTACCTGTACGGACGGTACGATGATACGCCGAAAATCAAACGGGACGACCGGTTGGGTTATGTCCAGTTGAATGAAGTACTCAGTTTTGGGTTTAATTACACCTGGTAACAATTCTATTTATTTTTCTAATACAAACACAACATGATTACACGTAGAGATTTTTTAAGGACCGGGGGCTTGATGACTGCCGGTTTAGCCATGGGTGGATTGAATGTAGTAAAAGCCACCAGCGCAGCTTCTTACGAGCGAATTGCCGGCGCCAACCGGAAAGTGAATTTAGCTTGCGTGGGTATCGGCAACCGGGGAATGGAAATTATCAAGGAATTTGGCAAAACCGGTTTGGCCAATATTGTGGCGCTTTGCGATGTGGATATGGGCGCTCCGCACACAAAAGAAATAATAGCTAAATATCCCAACGCCAAACGTTTCAATGATTTCCGCCTGATGTTCGACCAGATGGGCGATACGATCGAAGCGGTTTGCATCGCTATTCCCGACCATTCGCATTTTCCGGTATCCATGCTGGCCATGTCGCTGGGAAAACACGTTTATGTGGAAAAACCCATGGCGCGTACTTTTTACGAGGCCGAACTGATGATGAACGCCGCCCGGCGACGGAATGTGGTAACCCAAGTCGGCAATCAAGGCCATTCCGAAGCGAATTATTTCCAGTTCAAAGCTTGGCAGGACGCCGGTATTATCAAGGATGTTACGGAAGTAACCGCTCACATGAACAGCGATCGCCGCTGGCATCAATTCGATCCGGCACAGTACGGCGTTCGTTATCCGAAGGCCGAACCGGTTCCCGAAACGCTGGATTGGGACACTTGGTTGGGTACGGCGCAATTCCACGATTACAACAAGGATTATCATTACGGCCAATGGCGGTGCTGGTACGATTTCGGCATGGGCGCTCTGGGCGATTGGGGCGCGCATATCTTAGACACGGTCCACGAATTTCTTGATTTGGGCTTGCCCTGCGAAATCAATCCGCTGAAAATGGAAGGGCATAACGATTATTACTATCCGCTCTCCTCCACCCTGTTGTTCCGTTTCCCGGAACGAGGCGCGATGCCTGCGGTAGATGTTACTTGGTACGACGGGGTTAACAATATTCCGGCGGTTCCGGCAGGTTATGGAACGTCGGATATCGATCCTAATATTCCGCCCGTGGCCGGCGGCAGACTGCAACCGTCGAAATTGAATCCGGGTAAAATTATTTACAGCAAGGAATTGACTTTCAAAGGCGGTTCGCACGGCAGTACCCTTTCGATTATCCCGAAAGAAAAAGCCAAAGCGATGGCCTCCCAATTGCCGGACGTTCCCAAAAGTCCGTCCAATCACTTTGCCAACTTCCTGCTGGCCTGCATGGGCGAAGAAAAAACACGCTCTCCCTTTGAAATTCACGGCGCATTGAGTCAGGTATTTTCACTGGGGGTAATGGCGCAACGCCTGAACACGAAAATCCTGTTCGACCGCTCAACCAAACGCATTACCAATAATGCTTTTGCAGATGCGATGTTAACCCAAATTCCGCCGCGTAAGGGCTGGGAAGAATTTTATCAATTATAACTGTTCATCATGAAAACGACTGTTTTTTTTACCACTTTATTCATGCTCCTAACACTTTCTATCCCCCATTCGATGGGTCAAGACAATACGCTATCCCAACAGGAAATTGCCGACGGATGGAAACTCTTATGGGACGGTAAAACAACCGAAGGTTGGCGAGGCGCCAAACAAAGTACTTTCCCCGGCCACGGCTGGTCTATTGCCAACGGCGTGTTGCGGGTACATCCCAGCAGCGGAAAAGAATCGACCAACGGCGGCGATATTATCACTACCCGTACTTACCGGAATTTTATTTTGAAAGTCGATTTCAAAATTACGAAAGGCGCCAACAGCGGCGTCAAGTATTTCGTTGATCCTGCATTGAACAAAGGCGAAGGATCCGCCATTGGCTGCGAGTTTCAGTTGTTGGACGACGTCAATCATCCGGACGCCCGATTGGGCGTCAAAGGCAACCGCACCTTAGGCGCTCTATACGACTTGATTCCGCCCGATCGCACGGCGCCCGGTTATCGTTTCGATGAAAACACATTCAACACGGCCATGATTATTGTCGAAGGAAATCGCGTACAGCACTATCTCAACGGAGTTAAAATCCTCGAATACGTGCGCAATACGCAGGAGTTTAACGCCTTGGTCGCTTATAGCAAGTATGCGAACTGGCCGAATTTCGGCAATGCGACGGAAGGCCATATCCTGTTGCAAGACCACGGCAACGAAACATTCTTTAAGAATATCAAAATCAAGGAACTGAACCGCGAACAGTTGCCTCCCGAAACCGGGGAAACTTTCAAAATCGGTATGGCCGGATATACTTTCGTCAAATTCGATTTGGACAAGACTCTGGAAGTGATGCAAAAAACCAATGTGCATTATTTGTGCATCAAAGATTTTCATTTACCGCTCAACAGTACGGATGCGGAAATCGCCGCTTTTCATACCCAATTAGCGGACAAAGGCGTAACCGGTTATGCCGTAGGCCCGATTTACATGAAAACCGAACAGGAAGTGGATCGCGCTTTCGACTATGCGAAACGGGTGGGCGTGAAACTGATTGTGGGCGTTCCGAATGTGGAATTATTGCCCTACGTGGATAAAAAAGTAAAGGAATACGATTTCCATTATGCCATCCATTTGCATGGCCCCGATATTGCTTTGTATCCCGATGCGGAAGACGTTTGGAACCGTGTGAAGGATTTAGATCCCCGTATCGGCATGTGTCTGGATATCGGACACGATACGCGCAACGGGAAAGATCCGGTGGCCGACTTGAAATTATACCGCAGTCGTGTATTTGATATTCATATCAAGGATGTTACGGGAACGACGAAAGCCGGTTATTCGGTGGAAATCGGCCGCGGGGTGATCGATATTCCGGCGTTTATCCGGGCATTGCGCGAAATCCGTTACACCGGCGTTTGCAGTCTGGAACACGAAAAAGATATGAGTAATCCGTTTATCGGCATCGGGGAATCGATCGGCTATTTTCGTGGGGCGATGGAGGCGACGAAAGAGTAAGAACGAATACGACTACACTACCTTGCCCGGCGCAGCTTCCGGCGCCAGTTGCGTGAGAACGCTACGCCGAGCATTTTTTATTCGATTGATTTTTTATCGAATTTGACTGCCTGCTTTTCCTAATCGGTAATCGTTTTACATTACCTTATTTGTATATGCTTGTAGATTTTTCGTATAATTAATCTTCTTTCTTCCTAAAACTCTTAACAAAATCTTTAGGGAGCAACCCAAACTGCTTTTGAAATGCTTTGGAGAAGTAAGAAGTCGATGTAAAACCCACCAAATAACAAGTTTCGTTGATCTTATATTCGCCGTCTTTCAAAATCTCGGCTGCCCGTTTCAGACGGACTAAGCGAATAAAATCGTGAGGCGTGGATTCAGATACGCCTTTGATTTTCCGAAGCAGACTGGAACGACTCATGAATAATTTTTCGGCTAAATGATCGACATTAAAATCGGGGTTAGCTATGTTTTTATAAATAATATCGGTAAGTTTATTGAGAAATATTGCTGTCTGCTAAAAGTTTATTAGTTTTGGAAAAAATCAGGGCTGCTTTCAAATGATAGAAGTCAGCCCTTTTTCGGTTAATTTTGCATTGCTAACATAAAATTAACCCTATGCACAAAAGTACAAATTTTACCGGACAGCCGGTGTTCAATCAGTTGTTAAAATTGATAACAAGGCAAACCATTGCGCAATTAAGCAAAAATACTCCCGGCAGCGAGGATTATGTGAAGAAATTAGACGGCTACAAGCACCTTGTAATTATGCTTTTTGCCGTGCTTAAACACTTTGATTCACTGCGGGAAGTAGAGATAGGGATGCAAGCCGAAGCCCACAAATTCACGCATTTGGGGTTAGATTACATGGTTCGCCGCAGTACGCTGTCAGAAGCCAATCGCCGCCGTCCGTCAGCGTTCTTTGCCAAGGTTTATGCGGCTCTTTTGGC
>JAITAH010000292.1 GCA_031284225.1 Dysgonamonadaceae bacterium
TGCTGGTTGCTCTTTATATAGTCGAACGCATATATAATTATCCTTACAGGAAGTACGGGATTTATACTGTCTGCACAATAACCGACGTCAGAAAAACAGGGGGGAGAGTGGTGCGATCCGGTTTTTATTATTTTTTTATAAAGGTAAACAATATGAAGGATGTGATCATTCAGGTAATTTGATAACAAAAAAAGACATCGGCAGACGCTATTTTGTTCGATTCTTGAAAGAAGATCCCACCCGTTGTGCTATCATTGCCGATAAACCTGTTCCGTACTGCATAAAAGAAGTTCCGTCGGAAGGTTGGGAAGTTAAAAGTATTATTCCACCCAAAGATTTCATATACTGGAGCGAAGCTCAAACATTTACAAGTACAGGGATAAACAGTTGCATGATTCTTATAATTGAAAACCATTCCATAAGTTATTTTGATTATCTTCCAACCTTTCGTTCTGCTTTTGAAGAGACTTACCTGTCTGTCGTTGACGAGACGCATTTTACAGTGAATGGATTTCCCGCAATCATTCTGTTTATTCATCAAGACAGCCGCTATGACGGATATCGTATCTTGTTTGGCGATGCGCATGAAAAAATTCAAGCGACATAAAGATTACGGTTTTTGGGATCAGGATATCCGTTTAAGCAAGTTGAGTCACCGATCCTCTGGAAAAATTGAACAAAGGAACTAAATTCGAGTTATTCAGGGAGCTTTTGGAAGATAAACATAGTAAGCAAGCAAAAGCTCCCGTAGGTCGTCCTCCTTATGATTATGTGTTGACGTTCAAGATATTGACACTTCAACATTTATTCTTAGAAAAAAGGAGTTCAAAAAACAGGTAGAAAAAATTCAGGGGTTTTTAGAGATGCCCTAAAACAGAATCGACCTCCATCCGGCAGGAAAGGGTGTTTCCGTCGTTATCGACCACAATAATGGTGTGTGATCCAACCGGTAAATGAGTGGACAGGGTATGGAAACCGGTCGTCTCCGCCACATACTCGCCGTCGATATGCCAGAAAACCGTGGCGTTCCGGTTCACGTGTGCCAGTTCTAAGGTGATTTTACCGGGCGAACCGTCCATCTGCTTGGGCAACCGGATGTGCGCGTGCCCCTGCGGATAAATAAACTGCATGGCCTGAGCGCCGTCTTCGCCGCATCCCGGCAGGAGGGGCGGCAAGTCTTGATATTCGGGGTGGTGCTGCCTGTAATACCAAGCCCATGACGGCGGCAATACAAACCGGTTCGTAGGCAGGAAGGCGGCCGTTCCGAGGCAATTTTCGTACACCCGGTAGCGTTCGTCCGGCGTCAGGTTGATGCGGACGTGGTAGGGACAAACGGCTGTTTGCAGCCCTTTGGGCACGACGAGAACGGTATCGACCTCTTCGCAAAAGCGGCTTTTGAGATGGCCGGATTGCCGGCATACTTCCGCCGCAACAAAAACGCCTTCGGGCGGCTGAAACCATGCGGGAGCGGACGGCAAACGGTCGAATATATCGAACAGGACGGGGCCGGCGGTGCGGGCGCCAATCAGATTCGGCTTGCCTTCGCCGGAGCTGTTGCCGACCCAGACGCCTACGGCATAGCGGGGAGTTACGCCAATCGCCCAAGCATCGCGAAAGCCATGACTGGTACCGGTTTTCCAGGCAACGGCGGGCAGGGTAGGGATCATCCGCCAGTCGATTTCTTCCGGACGGTTCACTTCTTTCAGGGTTTCGAGAACTTGCCACGCGGCGGCCGGGTCGATGGCGCTTTCAAGACCGAGCAGGGAACGGCCGAAAGCGGCATAAGCGGATGTAACGGCTCCGAGTTGCGCTTCGGCGCCGCCCAAAATCAGCGATAAGCCGTAGTGGGAAGCCGGGTGGGGAAGGATAGCGATGGAACGGCGTTTCAGAAAGTCGTAAAATTTGGGAACGCCGTACTGCCGTAAAAGATTAACCAACGGAACGTTGAGCGAACGGGCAACCGCTTCCGATGCCGCCACAGCGCCTTCGTACCGGCGGTTGAAATTTTGCGGTGTAAAGCCGTTGATATTGATTGGAATATCCGGCAAAAGCGTGCGGGGCAGGATTTCGCCCTCCTGCAGGGCAACATAATAGAGGAAAGGCTTGAGGATGCTGCCCGTACTGCGTTCCGAACGGATAATATCCACCTGATTACCGGAGCTGTTTTCGTCGAAACCGACATTGCCGCAATACACTACTATTTCGTTGGTGGGGATGTCGATGACGATGGCGGCAGCGTTCCGGATATCCTGCTGCAGGAACTCGCGGCGCCACTGTTCGAGCAAATCCTCGATTCGGACTTGCATGTTCTTGTCGATGGTCGATTGAATCTGTTCTCCACGCCGGGTTTGATAGTAACGGGCGACGAGGTGAGGAGCGATGGCGGGCAAGGGGAGCGGTTCGGCCGGCAAGTCCTCGCTCAGGGCGAGTTCGTAGGTGATTTTGTCTATCCGGTTCCGGTCGAGCAGGCGTTTGAGCAGGCGGTTGCGTTTTTCCAGCAGCAGCGGGCGGTTGCGGGAGAGGTGGAGCCGGGCGGGCGCATTGGGAAGCACGGCCAGCGTAGCCGCTTCGGCCCACGAGAGCTGTCCGGCCGGATGGCCGAAATAACGCCACGCGGCGGCATCCAGCCCCACGACGTTTCCGCCGAAAGGAGCATGGGAGGCGTAGAGGGCAAGAATTTTCTCCTTGGAATACCGAAATTCGAGCCGGGTGGCCAGAATCATTTCGATGATTTTTTCCCCGACAGTCCGTTTCTTATTGCGTGCCAACCGAATCACCTGCATGGTGAGCGTACTGCCTCCGCTAACGATGCGCCGCTGACGGATGTTTTGCAGAAGCGCTCGGCCGATGGCTACCGGATTCACGCCCCAGTGGTAGCGGAAGTAGCGGTCTTCGAACTCGGTGATGCAGAGGTTGAATTTATCGGGAACGGTGTCGCCGGGCGGAAATCGCCATTGCTGATCGTCGGCGATACGGGCGCCGAGCAATTCGCCGTTCCGGTCGGTTACAACGGTGGCGTAGGGGACGTGAAACAGTTTGTCCGGCAAGCAGAGAAGATAGGCCGCCAGCAGGATCGCCATTCCGGCGCGGATCATGGTTTTGCCTGCCGGACGTTTGGCGGGCTGTCGCTGAGAAATAGTCAAAATCGCATTTGTTTATGGGATGTTCATCCTGTTTTCCGCGACAAATATAGTGAATTCCCTTGAGCTTTTTTATGCCGGGATCACGTTGACCCTTCCGGCTGTGGTACGGGCTTGCGCCGAAGTATCGTACATGGCCTCGCAGGCGATGGCGGGCAAGACGAAGGAGCCTAAGTAGGCCGCTTGCAGGCGGAGGGTGAAGGTCTTGGTATGGCCTTGCGGCAGATCGAAATAGGTCAGCACGCGGTCGTCGCGGATATCGCGATAGGTGTAGGCGGCAGGGCTACTGTCGGCGTGGATCATTCGTTCGTTATAAATTTCCCAGCCGGAGGGGAGGATGTGGGTCAGCGCCAATCCGGTGTAATCATCTGTGGGACTTGTGTTGGTGATGCTGACCGAAGCGATGAAGTCTGTGCCTTGCCGGAGTTCCGAAATGTCGATGGCTTTGCCGGATAAATCGGTGTAGGAAACGCTCAATCTCAGGTGGTTGGATACGGCGGGCATGGTGTCGACGAGGGGTCGGGATTTTGAAACGCAATTGACGTAAACGACGCCCCGTCCGGTGTGGGTGAGGGAGAGGGTTCCGGCGGAGGGTTTGTTGGGCAATTGTTTTTGCCATACGGCTTTAGCGGAACGGATGTCGTTCTGTTTTTTGCCGTTCAGCGTCCAGCTACATTCGATGGATCCGGCGGTTTTTTCGGCCAGCATTCCCATGGCCATCAGAGCGCAGGCGGTGGATTGGGTGCTGAAGTGGTTTTCTTCCGAGAGCGTTTGGGCAATTCGTTGCGCCTGCCGGAAGGCGTCGTCTAAGCGTCCCATCCATACAAGGGTTTCCAGTATCATGGCTTCGTCGCGGGTGGCGGAGCCGTAGGTAAGGGGGTTGTTGTAGGGGTCGATGCGGGTGGGGATGTTGAATATGAGGTCTTCGGCCGGCGTGTTTTTTCCGCTCAGGACGTAAGCGGCGGCCAAGCGCCAGCGGGTTTGGGTGGAGAGTTCTTTGCGTTCTTTCAGGCGGTTCATGGCGCCGGCTTCGGGCGATCCGGCCAGCGCGAGGGAATAGAGCCGGTAGGCCTGCAGGTATTCGGATGCTTGGACGACGCCGGTGCTTCCGGCGGCGGGGGCGGGCAATCCGTTCAGGGCTTCTTTTTTCTGGTAGCTTTTCCATTGGTTGAGTACGGTGGGATTGACTTCGTAGCCTTTTTCTTTGGCCAGCGCCAGAAAGCAGCCGGCATAGCTGGTAATCCATGCGTCGGCGGAATTTTGCCCCGGCCAGTAGGCGATGCCGCCATTGGCCAACTGTCTTCCGTAAAGGTTTTTAATCGCTTCGCGAACGTTTTGCCGGACGGCTTCTGCTTCTTCCTTATCCATGTCTTTGAACTGGGAGACGAAGAGGAGGGGGAGGGCGCGCGAAATCAATTGCTCGGAACAAAAATGTTCGTAATGGTAAAGGAAATCGAAGCGGCGGGTGATATCGACGGACGGGATGCGCGAAATTTCCAACTGCACCCAGTCGTCGTTGGAGGAGCCGGTCAGTTGATAGTCGAATTGGGCGGTTTCGTTGGTTTTCAACAGCTTGGAGTCCGAACGTATGACGGCGGGATGGGGGTTGCGTACGTCGATTTCGATGGTTTCCCGTGTGGTTTTTCCGCCGCCGGAGGCAGTAATCGTTACTTTTTCGACGCCGGTTTGGTGATTGGTTTTGAGGGTGAAGTAAACCATATCGTCGCCCGGTTGATGGAAGTGCAGGGATTTATCCTTATCCGTATTTAGCAGCAGTCCGGTGGTTTCCACTTTCACAACGACGTCTTTCACGGAAGTCTCCATGGCAAAGATATTGACGGGCAGGGTGATTTCTTCGTTCGTGCTGACGACGCGCGGCAGGGAGGCGAGCGCCATCAGGGGCGTGCGGACGGGTGTGGTTTTTTCCGCACTTCCGTAGGCGCCGTCCTGTCCGGCGACGATCATGGTGCGCACCGATCCGACGTAGGCCGGCAGCGTGATGCGGTGTTTCTGTTTATTGCCTTTGCTTAAGGCGAAGGGACCTAAGTATTTCACTACGGGTTTGAATCGGTTGGCTTTTTCGTCGGCTGGTTTCAGGTTTTCGTCGCCGCCGATGCTGAACATGCCGGTGTATTTTCCGCCGAAAGCGCCGATCACGTAATCGTAGATGTCCCACGTGCGGATGCCGAGGGCTTCGCGGGCGTAAAATTCGTTCCACGGGCGGGGCGTTTTGAAGTTGGTCAGGTCGAGCAGCCCGTCATCGACAATGGCGAGGGTATAGGTCATGGCTTTCCCCTGTTTTTCGCTGACTTCGACGGTAAATTCCGTTTCGGGACGTAAAACATCGGGCAGGGCGATTTGCGGTTCGAGCAGCGATTCTTTGTTGGAAATCAGTACGGGCATCACGCCGTACATCCGGACGGGCAAATCGTTAACCGATTGTGCGTGCGGCTGCAGAAGGCTAATGTGGATGTAGAAATTGGGCGCCATTTCGCGGGTGGCTTTGAAGGTGTATTTCGTATCGCCCTGGTCGGAAACGGGAATCCATGTGCGGTTCAAGACGGTCGATCCGTTTTCCAAAGCGAGTAGAGCAGTGCCGCCGGCGGCAGCCGGAAGGATGACGGTGATGTCTTCGCCGATTTCGTAGGAAGATTTATCGGTCGTAAACGTCAACATTTTAACGGTTTCCGGATCGGATTTTTTGGAACGGCCTTTCCATTCCGGCCAGTCGATATAGACCGTTCCGCCGGCGGAATGACCGCTTTCTTTATCGGTTACATAGACTAAGTACCGTCCCCAATCGGGGTATTTGACGTTGAATGTAAAGCTGGTTTTTCCTTCCACGGTTTGCAGTTTTCCTCCGGCCACCGGTTGGTAGGACGAATTATTGATGTAGCCCGCAAACGATTCATCGTTGTTTTCCCACCACCAGCTCCAGCCGATGCGGTAGATTTTATATTCCAAGTGCTTGCGGTTAACCGGTTTCCCGTCGGCATTTACGGTAACGATATCGAAGCGATGCTCGGTATCGGTTTCAATGTATTTGCCCGGCTCCTGATTGAGGTTGACGCCGACGTAAGCGCTGAAGGGCGAGAAGGGAAGACTTTCCGTATACATGCTGGCGTCGCCTCCCGGTTCGAACACGCGGCACACGACATTGGCGTTGAGCATCCCCGGCGCGTTTTCGGCTTTCGGCACCTTGAAGTTGAAGCGGGCTTCGCCGTTTTCGTTCAACGTGCCTTCAAAGACATCGGAGGAACCGGTATAAAAATCCGTGGCCGGATTATTGAAGATGTATTTTTCGTACGCCTTGAATTGGGTGTTGGTTTTCGTCAAAGTCATTTCGATCTTTGCTTTCAAATGATGGGCAGCGCTCCCTGTTAACCATGCCGACGACAGCACGGCGGGAATGTTTCCTGCCGATGCGTCGATTCGCTTTCCGGGAATGGTCAAATGGATCTTCAAACGGTTGGGCTTGATGGTTTCGATACGGAAAGACTTGTGGAAAGACGTTCCGCCCAATTTGACGTAGGCGTTCCAGAGGCCGGTCGGGTCGTCCGCTTGCGTGGGGACGGCATAGGTATAAAAGCCGTTTACTCCGCCGGTAAGCATCTGTTTGCTGTGGAATTGTCCGCGCGCGTTATACATTTCGAGCGTAACCGGATGATTGGCCGGGATGCGCTTTTCGGGGTCGTACAATATGAAGCTGACGTGCAGGGTATCGCCGGGGCGCCAGACGCCGCGTTCGCCGTAAATAAAGCCCTTCAATCCTTTTTCTACGGTTTTTCCGCCGACATCGAAACGGCTCAGGGAATTGTCATAGCCGTCCACGAGGCGCAGATAGGTTTTTTGTCCGCCGGCTTCGGCGATCACCACAAAAGGTTTTGTTTGGGGAGTATAAACGGCAAAGCCGTCGCCATCGGTTTTGACGCTTCCGATCAGTTGCAGTTGGTAATTGTAAAAGGTCAAAAGGGCATCAGCCACCGGATGGGTATCCAGTAAGTGGTTGACCGCGATCCACCATTGATTGCCGGAATTGGCTTTGGCGATGATGCCGAGATCCGACATCATCACATTGCAGGCCACTCGCCGTTCTTCACGCATGTAGTAGCTTGGATGGCAGGGGTTGTCGCGTTCTTTCCAGTCGTAAACATCCCAATCGTAACTGTCCACCGAATAATAAGAGTAGGGTGTGTCCCAAAAAGCTTCTTCCTTTTCGGTGATGCTTTCCGGCGTAATCGAAGTCAGTGCATCGGGAACGGAGGCATCGTTCGCACCGCTATCCCCGCAAGGATAAGCCGAATAGGATTGTTTGAAAGAAAATTCGATCCGGTAAATGGCGCCCGGTTCCTGCCGCAGCATGGACGATAAATCTACGGAATAATTCTGCCAGTTGTGGATGCTTTGGGTGGAGCCGGCATCCAAACGGAGCGTCTTTTTATAAACCAGACGTCCGGAGCGGCGAAGTTCTTGAGAACCTTTCAGATCGTTGTCTTGCAAGAACATCAGCACATTGTTTTCATAGATTTTAATTACTTGAATATCTACGGCATACAGACTGACTGCCCGGAAGGGCAAAAGCAAACGTTCCGTATTGGGAATAATATTGCCGTCGCCCAGTACTTCGACGGCCGGTTTCAGTTCCTCGATCGTAAGGGTCGTGCTAAACGGAATTTCGAGGTTTTTCCCTTGCGTGTTTTTAATACCTTGGTCAACGCTAATCGTTATTTGATTCACACCTTTCCGGTCGAAGTAAAGATTGATTTTATTGTTTTGAATATGAGTTGTAAAATGATTCAGACCGGTAACGGTAATGAGTCCCTTCAAATCCTGCGTTTGAGAAATGAGATCGGTAAAAGTGATTTGAATACCGTTTTCCGGTTCGATAATCGGCTCGGCCGATAATACTTTAAACGCATCCAGTACGGGGATATCGATGCTTCGGGAAACGGTTTTGGGAATGTTCAAGGTTTGTCCATCCAGACGGATTTCCAGCTTCGTTTCGGTTTTCCGGCGCTGGATATTGGGAATGACGAAGCGGAAAATCCGGGTGTTTTCCGTTGCTTCAATGGCCGGCGAGAGCGATTGCTTATCACTCGTTTGCGTCGAAAAAGCTTTTTGCACTGCAGCCAAATCCTCGGCATCGCTGAACCGGATTTCACCCCGGACGGTAAGAGTGGCAGGATCGGTTATTTCTGGAGAATCAACCCATATATCCACATTTTTATCTTCTACCTTGAAGGAGAAAGGAAATACTTTCAAACGTTTATCCACCGGAATTACTTTGCCGAGTTTGAATTGGGCGTCATAGACTTGCCCGCTTTTCAGTGCGCCGGCTTCAGGTGCAAATTCGATGGTGCGGTTATTTATCCAATACGCTTTTCCTTTGATTGCGGGTGAAAAAGAAAACAAGTTCCCCTGTACTTCGTTATGAGGTTGTATGCCGCCCTGTTCCTCGGCAAGCTCTATCCGGATGGTGGACGAGGGATAAATCAAACCGCCGGTATAACCGCTGATGTAGAGGATAAACTCCGAAACCGGAGCCGTTTCGCGATGACAGGAAACAAAGGCTACAACGGTTAGCAGAAGTACGTAAAGAGGCAAACGGAACTTTTTTGTATTCATAACAGGATATCATTATTTGAATAAATCTCTTTGGTAATGTTGGAACGGAAATCCGGATGCAAACAACAATTATCCGCAACGGATGTAAAAAAGCAGTTCTCATCTCCGTTTTTTATATTAATTCAACAAAAATAATCCAATAAATCCTATTAATATATTTTTACCGGATTAAATATAGTTAATGAATCGAGAATAATACGCTCTTTCCGCTCCAAATCCGCTGTTCCGTCCATCCTGTTTTTTTATTTGGCGCTGGGTACCGAGTACCCAGCCCAAAATTTTAATATTATTGCCGTCGTCAAAGCGGGCGCCCGCATGAAAGTACTGTCCGAACTCCCTGTCGAGTCAAAGAATCACTCATTTTCAACATGTTGTAAGTACGACAAATCAATTGGATTTCAATATGATCAGAATGTCATGAATAAATTCTTTTCGTTTTGCTTATTATATTCATGATATCAGACTGGATTTTCCAAATATACAAGGCTTGGAAAAGCGTTGAAAAGCCATGATGGATGGGTAGGATATTTCCGGGCTAAATCTTTTTTTGAGGCGCTATGAAAAATATCCGACCGTATGTCGCCTCTCGTTCTGCATTTTGTCACAACTATCCATTTGTCAGATTTGGTAACGAAAAAAATCGTTTTTTCGGCTCACAACCCTCCATCAATCTTAAAAAACGCTTAGATTTTAGGGTTTGATAAATACAAAATGCTGTATATATTAGAGCGTAATCATCTTTAAGTCGTATAGGTATATGCAGAAACGATAATAAGGTATATATTTTGGTGTAAATAATGCAATATGACATTTTCCTTAATTGCACTCAAAAGCCCGTTTGTATTCATAAAAAATGTTGCTTATGGGTGAAATTTTTATAATTCGCATTGTCTTTAAGTTTTCATAAGCATCGCTTCGGAAAGTCATTGTGATCATTTTTAA
>JAITAH010000368.1 GCA_031284225.1 Dysgonamonadaceae bacterium
ATCTGAAACGTCAACGCCAAATTGGCTTTTTCGGCCGAAACCAACGCGTGAACCACCCGTTCTACATGACCGCCGGCCAAGTAATGCGCTTCCAATTGGTCGCGTGTAATGTTTTTTAAACCGGCTTTGTGCGCCTCAATCATCGCATTGACGATAATGGGGGGCGGCACGGTACGCAACCGCATCAAAAAAAGTTGCAACAACGAAATGTTTACTCCTGAGGCTTTTGCCGTAATCCATAAGACAAAAGGCACATAATAAAAGAAAATAGATAGCAAAATAATTGCCGCTATCACCAAAATAACCCAAAGAAAAGCTCCTGCTCCCATACTTGTTTTTATTTTTATTGTTAATATTAATTGATTTCTTTTGTAAGAACAACGTGCGGTTGCTCTATCGTTTCTTAACGATTAATTGACTGGGGCTAACGCCGGTTACTACAACAGGCGTTCGTTCGTCGATATAATCGTCGATTGATTTGCCTTCCATTATCGTATCTTTTACTTTCACTTTGCCGATCGGATTCATCCGGGAAATGGCAATTCCTTCATCTCCTACGACAATATTTAAAGTTTCTCCCGTAGTAATGGTCGAATCGATATCCGTTTTTAGGGCAATATAGTCCATCGTCTTCGATTTGACGAGGAAAATACAGGAAATACCGATCGCCAGTAACACTGAAAATAAGGCAATGATACCCGCCACAACACCCAGATGACTGAACGCATAATAAATTCCTCCGATAGACGCCGCAATTCCGGCAACAACTGTAATCGTAATACCGGGTATCAAAAAGATTTCCGCCAGAATTAACAAAACTCCGACCAGACATAAAACAACAACAATCAGCAAATCCATATTATTCTTTATTTAGTTTTAATTTCAAAATTACGGGCATTCTTTTCAAACAATTCATATTGCGGATATAAATTTTCCAAACGGTTTTCTTTGTTTATAATACCGTCCGACAGGGTTTGTTTTTTACGCGCATCCGCTTGCGAATATTCCAGCCGCAGGGCGTCCAACTCTTGTTCCAATTGCTGGATAGCCGTTTTCACTTCTTGCGATTTCAGGAAAGCGTGCTTGGCTGCATCCGTTTGAAAATCACTCAGGGCATAATAAACGGTATGATCGTCGATAGTAAATACGAAATCACGCATCGATTTTACCTGTTCATTCCGAATCGACCGGCGAATTTTATCCAGACCGGCGCGGTAATTTGTATTGGGTTTCCAACTGTCGCGGATGGACGTAATTTGGGCGCGGCGGATTAAGGTTAGTTTATCGGCGATTTCCAGCGGCACGACTTCTTCATTCGGAATAAAAGTGTAAACAATCACTTTTCCCTCCGGCTGAAAACGGTCGGTAGCAAAATAACCGACGTGATTTTCTTCGTCGATCGCCAGCATATAATCGTTGGCAATCGAGTTGAAAGGCATCCCCATTTGGTTTGGAGCTAACCACGTATCATTGTTGAGGTTATAGCGCGTAACGAACAAGTCGTATCCGCCAATGGAAGATTTATTATTCGAAGCATAATAGACCGTCAGTCCGTCCGGCAGAGCGAAAGGATAATCGTTATCCTCCAGCGAATCGGTCGGAAGATCAATTTCTTTTCGATCCGTCCATTCATTTTGCAGTTTGATTTCGGAATACAGACGTTTTCCCGATCCGGCTTTTTCTTCCGCAAAATATCGTTTGTCGTGCAAGGAATTTTCATAGACCATCCGGTTGTTTTGCATTTCCAGCCGACCGCTTTCGCTACTCAATAAGTAAGCGCTTAAAAAAGATTCTTTATCGATAATGATACTGTCGATCCATTGAATATCTTCGCAACGGGACAACATCCGGGCGGCGCGTTTCGAACGCTCTATCAACGGCGCAACATCGGACGTCCTTACTTGACTGTAGGCTTCCGCCGATTTTTCAAATTCATACAATACATAATAAATATGTCCCAGCGAACGATAGGCTTCCGGTTTCAGGGGCGCCGTTTTTTTCGCAGTAGATTGTACAAAGGCTTCGAACAGTGGCAAGGCAGCTTTGTAATTTCCTTCGGAATACAGTTTCCGGGCTTCCTCAATAGATTGCGCCTGGAGCGTCCATCCCATCCATAAAACACAAAAAGAAATAAAATATTTCATTTTTTCAAACAATACAATTACATTTGCAGTCTCAAAGATAAGAGTTTTTAATTAAATAACAATGGATATGATAAAAGATATTCTCGCCAACGTACATTCCTGGCCGGATTTAATTACTGAATTACAACCGGTTCTGATTCATTTCGGTCTTAAAGTATTTGCTAGTATTATTGTGTATTTGATAGGCCGGAAGTTAATCAAAGTTTTACACAAGGTTACTAATAAAATGATGAACCGGAAAGAATTCGACCCGTCTGTCGCATCTTTCATTCGCAGTCTGATCAACATTGCATTGATGGCGATTCTCATTTATTTAATTGTCAGCATATTAGGAATCACTACCACTTCCCTTGTCGCTTTATTCGCTTCTATCGGTATCGCTTTGGGTATGGCTCTGAGCGGAACCTTGCAAAATTTTGCCGGCGGAGTAATGATTCTCATTTTCCGTCCTTATAAAGTGGGCGATTACATCGAAGCGCAAGGACAAGGCGGAACGGTAAAAGAAATTCAGATTTTTAATACGGTGATTATTACGGTCGATAACCGTACTATTTATATTCCTAACGGCGGATTAAGTACTAATGTGATTGTCAATTACAGCAATCAGACCAACCGGCGTGTCGAATGGATTTTCGGCGTTGCTTACGGCACGAAATTCGAACAAGCCCAACAAATTATCCGGGACATTCTGTACGCCGACGCCCGTATTCTGCCGGATCCGGTTCCCGACATTGTGCTGAAAACCTTGAATCAAAGTTCGGTGGACATTCAGGTGCGCGTTTGGGTCAACCGTTCCGACTATTGGGACGTGTATTATGCCATTAACAAACAAATCTATGAGGCTTTCGATGCGAAAGGCGTCGATATTCCTTTCCCGCAACTGACTGTCCATTTGTCGAATAAACAAGATTAGGACTCATGCACCCCTTGGCATTATTCCGTTATTGTCCGAAATGCGGATCGCCTCGCTGGACGGAAAACGATTTCAAATCCAAGAAATGCGCGGATTGCGGATTTATCTATTACTTTAATTCGTCGGCCGCAGTCGCCGCTTTTATCATCGACCCGAACGAACGATTATTGGTAGCCAAACGCGCCCACGAACCGGCCAAAGGAACCTTAGATTTACCGGGCGGATTTGTCGATTTGTACGAAACGGGCGAAGAAGCCGTAAAAAGAGAAATTCTGGAAGAAACCGGACTGAAAATCAATCGCATACAATACCTGTTTTCATTACCGAATCTTTACGCTTATTCGGGATTTGAG
The DNA here is from genome assembly GCA_031284225.1 of Dysgonamonadaceae bacterium. The sequence continues at coordinate 3,411 of JAITAH010000368.1, forward strand.
GTACATACGCTAGACATGTTTTTCCGTTGCGAAATCGAAAATTTATCCGGTTTACGGGCGGCGGATGATGTAGAGAAATTGCTTTTTCTTCCCAAAAGCAAAATATTGCCCGAACGATTCGGATTGCCTTCGATTCAGAAAGCGGTAGATATTTTTTTCCGGTATCAAGATCTTTTTCGCGTATCTGCAAATCAGGCTTTCGATCAAATAGCGCACAACATTTTATCAAACGGTTAGTAATAATATATTGCTGTCCGCTAAAACTCAGCAACATCAAAAACAGTCTATTTTGGTAGCTTCTTTCCCCTATTTGAATACCCTTTTCATATTCCAAGCCCCCTTAATCAAAGAGTGTTGGTTGTCGAGGGTGTTCTACGGCGGCTTCAAGGATAGCTTCCCAATCCTTTTCAGGATGATTGAACAAGCTGTAAAAG
>JAITAH010000019.1 GCA_031284225.1 Dysgonamonadaceae bacterium
ATAGTGAAGTTAATCAACAAGAAAGGACAACTCAAATCTTCGGTTATTATTGACGAGTTGCCGACAATTTATTTCAGGGGATTGGATAACTTGATAGCGACCGCCCGAAGCAATAAAGTTGCCGTTTGTTTGGGTTTTCAGGATTTTTCGCAATTGAACAGGGATTATGGAGATAAGGAAAGTAAAGTGGTGCAAAATACGGTGGGCAACATTTTTAGCGGTCAGGTAGTCGGCGAATCGGCAAAGACGCTTTCGGAACGTTTTGGGAAGGTTTTGCAGAAGCGGCAGTCGATGACGATTAACCGGCAGGATACGTCAACGTCTATTTCCACGCAGTTGGACAGTCTTATTCCGGCTTCCAAGATTAGCAATCTTACACAGGGTATGTTTGTTGGTGCGGTGTCCGATAACTTCGATGAACGGATAGAACAAAAGATTTTCCATGCCGAAATTGTGGTTGATAACGAAGCCGTCGCCCGCGAAACGAAAAATTACAAACCTGTTCCGATCATTGCAGAGTTTGTCGATAGCGAGGAAAACGATGTAATGCAGCAAGTTATTGAACACAACTACAATCAAATCAAAACCGATGTGAAACAAATTGTCGCCGAGGAATTAAAGCGAATTGAAACCGATCCGGACTTGAAACACCTGATAAAAAAAGAAAAAGAGTAATGCAAATCAACTGTCCACGATAATATCTGAAAAATGGATATTATCGCGGACGGTTTGCAACTATTCCATCATTTCCAACGTTTGGTACAAGTAAAAAAATGCCTCAACATCCGTTTTTTTTATTTTGTTCAATTTTGTATTAAGCGGCTCTGTTATCTGCCATGTCTGTATTTCGGACAGGCGGCTTGCATCAAATCTTTTTATCTCTGTTTGTTCGTATTTTATCAGTGAAGCGATATAGACTGTCTTGGCTGCATAAGTAATGGCTTTTTCCAAATGAAAGGATTCGGAAAAAATAAAACCCTTTACCTGATTTATTCCTTTCAACAGAATATCGTAATTGGCTTTCCCGTGATTTCCCCGCAAACAAATTTCCAATGCATTGTCTATAATGTCATTAAGCACATCCTGCACATTATGGTTGTTACCCCTGTAGCCGATTTCAGTTTCGGCAAAGGCGCTGAAAACGGAAGATACTACACGGACATTGTCCACATAATCGCACAAACTGCCAATATCATACATCTGCTTGATAATCTCCATTCCCATTTCCTTATCGCCTTTTTTGTAGGGTATTCCGGTGGTATTGGGGGCAAATGCCGTCAACTTGTCCCCAAGCAGGCTGTTAAAATCGGGGACTTTTACCTTTGCAGTTTCGCCGGATTGCGTTATGAACAAACTGTCTACAGGTATTTCAATTACATTTTCGTAAAGTATTTTTTCTTTCAGGACATCCAGCAACACGTATGATTCTTTTTTTTCTATGATGGATTGAAAAAACAGTTTATAGTGTTCCTTGTCAATCGCTGAGCCTGCTTTACGTTCCTGTCTTTCATACCGGGAAAAGCCTTTGTAACGGCTTATTTCATCAATGACGGGGCTTAAATCCAATGCCTTATCCGCAACGACAATATCTATGTCGATAGACAGTCGCCTGCCGGAGGAGAGCAACAGCATCAAGGCTGTCCCGCCCTTAAACCGGAAGTCCAGCTCCGATACGGCCAGTCCTTCCAGGAGAATAAGCGCTCTTATCACTTTTTCAACAAGGATTTTGTCGGCTTTATGGGATTTTGCGATATGCTCAATCCATTCCTTCGATATACTTTCTTCTTTAATCATAAAATCAAATTTGCGGCAATATGAAGCAGTTATTGCCGGTTTATAGTAGTGATTATTTTTTCTGTTTCCTCTTTTTTATGCTTGCGGGAAGCATAGCGCAACAGGGTGTTTTGGTTGACGGTATATTTTTCAAACGCCGTTCCGAAAATCGTGTATATTTCGTTACCCTGAAAAGAAATAAATTCCCTGTCAGTTGACAGGTCTACAAGCATTTTTTCGAGTGTGGCCATCGGAATATTCTCCACTTCGCGAATCGGGGATTCGGTAACGAGCGGGCGCACAAAAACAGCACCGTCAAATTCCTGCAGGCTGTCATACAAATGGTTGATTGACATTACTTTCGGCAGTGTTTCCTTCAAGGCATGGTAAACCGCATCGACTGCATCGCGCTCTACATCAACAAACAGCACGTTGAAGTTTATCAAGTGTTGGCTGAAACTGTTGATATATGACAAATCCCAAAGGCAGTAACGGGTAAAAGGGAAGCGCTTTTTCAGGAATCGCCCGATACGCTTCATCCTGCTATCCGTATCCGGTGTGAAAACCTGCATTTCACCGAACCGGTACAGTCCTTTGCCCGTCCGTTGCAGAATTCCCGACCGGACAAGATTATGAATCCGCCAGTTAACCGTAGTCTTCGGTATAGAAGGTTCGGTTTCCCTGTAGAAAGCATCCAGATCGTTCAGCGTTATGACCTTGCCGCTCAACCGTTCTTTCATTTTACCTGTGTCTGAATGAGTCATCATATTTTTATCATATTATTCAACGGCGCAAAGATAGTCAAATTTGCGGCAATAAATTTATTTTATTGCCGCAAATTTGAAAAACGCTTTTTTACCGTTTATTTTCTTGACGGTTTCCGGTCGGATTCTTCCATTCTTCCCAATACGGCATCTTTCAACAAATCCATGAATTTTGTCCGGCGGCCATCCGTCCGGTGTTTAATATTCATGAAGTAATTGGCAAATTCTTTTACGTCAAAATCAAACATTTCGCCCATCTGCCC
>JAITAH010000020.1 GCA_031284225.1 Dysgonamonadaceae bacterium
TCTGGCTTTTGTTTATTTTATGCCGTTTATCGGCGGTATATTGGCCGACCGGTTCGGCTACGGTAAGATGGTTACCATTGGTATTATTGTCATGTTTCTTGGGTATCTCTGTTTAGCGATGCCTGTTCAAAGCAATTCGTTGGCTTTGTGGGCCATGTATGCCGCTTTGGCGCTGGTCGCTATCGGAACCGGCTTGTTTAAGGGCAATTTACAGGTGCTTGTCGGTAATTTATACGATGCCCCGGAACACAAAGGGAAACGCGACAGCGCATTCAGTTTGTTTTATATGGCTATTAATTTGGGCGCCATGTATGCGCCTTCGGCGGCAACGGCGGTTACCAATTTCTTTTTGAAAAAACACAGTTTGTTTTACGACGCCAATATTCCGGCTTTGGCGCATCAATATTTGAACGGAACCATTACTGCAGAAAATATGGACAAGTTGACGCATCTGGCTCATCTGCAAGGAATGGCAAACCTGGATTTGGGCGCTTTTTCCCAATCGTATATCGACGCGCTTTCCGGCGCTTACAATTATGGTTTCGGGGTTGCCTGCGTGTCCTTGATTGTTTCGATATTGATTTATAAAGTCTTCCGCAACACCTATCAACATGCGGATGTGATAGCGAAAAAAGCGGATAAAAATACGGCAACCGTTTCGACCGAAGAACTGACGCCGGCTCAAACCCGTTCGCGCATTATCGCTTTGAGTCTGGTGTTCTTTGTGGTTATCTTCTTTTGGATGTCGTTCCATCAAAATGGGCTGACGATGACTTTCTTTGCGCGGGATTATACGGCTAAAATCGCTTCGGGATTTACCCGTTTCGGCTTCGATATTTTGAATATGACCTTAGCGTGGATCGCCGTTTATGTCGGTATAAATATTTTCCAGGCCGATACGCGAAAAGGTAAATGGATTTCGGGAGGGATCTTTGTCGCATTGCTGGCAGGCATAGTGGTACGTTATCTGAATATGCCGGAAACGATCGGCATCGAGCCGCAGATTTTCCAGCAGTTCAATCCTTTCTTTGTCGTGGTTTTGACGCCGGTTTCTATCGGACTGTTCAGCGCATTGGCCAAGGTTCAACGGGAACCCTCTACCCCGCGCAAGATCGGTTTCGGAATGTTGATTGCCGCTTGCGGGTTTGTGATTCTGACGGTCGGTTCCCTCGGTTTGGCCAGTCCGGCGGCGTTGGGCGGCGCTGTGAGCGACACGTTGGTATCGCCGAATTATTTGATCGGTACTTATCTGATACTCACTTTTGCCGAATTATTGCTGAGTCCGATGGGAATTTCGTTTGTTACCAAAGTCGCTCCGCCCAAGCTAAAAGGTTTGATGATGGGCGGTTGGTTTGCCGCTACGGCCGTCGGTAATTATTTGTGTAAAACCATTTCGCATATTTGGGGTTCCGGAATGGAATTGTGGCAAATATGGGCGGTATTGATTTCGGTTTGTCTGATTTCGGCCCTGTTTATTTTTGCTATTATGAAGCGGTTGGAAAATGCGACAAAATAATTCTTAATTTTTAATTATAGTAAGATGTCGGAAGATAAAAAAATTATCCCCTTTGTTTCGTCGGATACGAACATGAAGGAATTTACCGTTCGGGCGTTGCTCATCGGTTTGGTATTGGCGGTAGTGTTAGGCGCGGCCAATGCGTATTTGGGATTGAAAGCCGGGATGACGATTGCCGCCACTTATCCGGCGGCAGTCATCGGGATGGCAGTTTTACGGTTTTTCAAAGGAAGTATTCTGGAAGAAAATTTCACCCGGACGGTGGGTTCGATCGGCGAGTCGGTAGCGGCCGGCGCCATCTTTACCTTACCGGCGTTTTACATTGCCGGCGTGTGGGGCGGCGAAGAATTCAGCTCGTTGAGCAGTTACCTGACGGCTTCGCTGATTTTGGTAACCGGCGGCGCTTTGGGCGTACTGTTTGTCGCCTTGCTTCGCCGGGTGATGGTCGAAGATAAGGAATTGCCGTTTCCCGAAAGCGTAGCCGCATCCGAAATTCATAAGACGGGACAAACCGGCGCGGGCGGTTCCAAATATTTATTCTCGGCCATGATTGTAGGCGCTTTGGTGAAAATTGCCGGCGACCTGCGCTTGTTTGCTACCGAGTGGACGCATTTCTTCAAAGCCGGTACGGCGTCGTTCGCCAAAGGCAAAGCCGCTTTGGAAGGGGGCTTTTTGGCCAGCGGACCGTCGATCAGTCCGGCGTATCTGGGGGTAGGTTATATCATTGGACCCCGGTTATCGGCGTTGAACTTCAGCGGGTCGGTGATGGCCTGGGGTTTGATGGTTCCCATGTTGCTGATGATGCTGGGCAGTTCGTTTGTCGCTTCGCTGCCGGCGAACGAAGGATTAGACGTTTCGACCTCCATCGCCGCCTGGGAAAATGCGGCGAATGTCGTTTGGCGCGAAGTGGTTCGGATTATCGCTATCGGCGGAATGCTGGTAGCGGCTTGTTTCACGTTATACCGGATGCGCAGTAGTTTGGGAACCGGTTTGAAACGATCGGTCAAAGACCTGAAACGCGCGGCGCAAGGTTCCGGCGAAAGCGTAGAACGCACCGAAAAAGATTTGAAATCGTCCTGGATTTTGATAGGCATTTGTATTGCCGCCGTATTGACGTTTATTATCACCTATTTTATTTTTCAAACCTCGATGCTGGTAGCGATTGTCGCCTCGACGGTTATGATTATTCTGGCGTTTTTCTTTGCCGCGGTGTCCGGTTACTTAGTGGGGATTATCGGTTCGAGCAACAATCCGATTAGCGGTTTAACGCTGACGGCCTTAGTAGTAACCGCTTTGATTTTGGTTGCTTGCGGAGTCAGAGGCAGCGCCGGCGGCGTAGCTGCCGTGTTGGGTATTGCCGCGATTGTGTGCGTAGCGGCGGCGGTTGGCGGCGAGATGTTTCAGGATTTGAAAGCCGGACACATTTTGGGCGGTACGCCTTGGCGGATGCAGGTAGGCGATATTATCGGCGTCATTATTTCCGGCTTTGTCATGTTCGGCGTGTTGATCATCCTAAATCAGGGCGATATCAATATGGGCGTTCAGCAAGGCTATGAAGGCGGATTCGGCAGTAAAAACCTGTCGGCGCCGCAAGCCGGGTTGATGGCCACGTTATCGCAGGGCATTGTCGGCGGACAAATGGCTTGGTCGCTGATTATTGCCGGCATGATTCTGGGCGTAGCCTTTGTTCTGATGGGCATTAAAAGTCCGATGCTGATTTTTGTAGGAATGTATTTGCCGTTCAGCACTGTATTTGCGATTTTCGCCGGCGGTCTGATCAAAGGGATTTTGGATTTGTCTGTCGCTCGTCGGAAATACAACGCCGGGCAGTTGGCGGCGGTGGAAAATACCGGCGTCCTGTTGGCGTCGGGCATGATTGCCGGCGAAGCTTTGATGGGATTGGTGGTAGCCGTTTTCGCGATGTTCAACATTTTCTTTTCGGATCTGTTGCCGGTTTCCCATCCGCTGTATGGCATCGGATTGGGGATTGTTATCGTGATAGCTTATTTCTTCGTAACCATTCCATTGAAAAAAGCAAATTCGCTGAAATGAAACCGGAATGAAAAAAGCAAAAGTCAATCTGCTGGATTTGACTCCTGTTATCAGTGAATTCATAACGACTGAGAAAGAGGGAATGTTGTCGGTGATAACATTCCCCCGTTTCAGGAGTAAATTCATGCAAAAATATTTTGTTTCCGGCAACCGGTCGGCCACGATCCGCATCCGTTTGGAAGAACACGGCACGGCGGTTTGGGCGTTGATCGACGGCCGGCGCACCGTACGGGAAATTGCCGGCGTTTTGGCGGAACATTTCCATCACGAACCTAACTACGAATATCGCATCACTACTTATCTGCAACAGTTACATAAGCAAGGTTTTATCCTTTTACGTTGAAATGGACGCTCTGGAACTTCGGAAAGCCGAACCGGAGGATGTGGATCGTATCTGGTCTATCATCCTACAAGCCAAAGAACAAATGCGCTTGCGGAACAGCCGGCAATGGCAGGACGGATACCCGGCGGCGGAAAATATCGTCCGCGATATTGCGAACGGCTACGGCTATGTTTTATCCCTCGATAATAAAGTAATTGCTTATGCCGCTGTGATTTTTACCGGCGAGCCGGCGTATGAAGCGATCCGGGGAAAATGGCTGGGCGACTCTCCTTATGTTGTCGTTCACCGCTTAGCCGTTGCGGCCGCGATGCAGCGGCAGGGCGTAGCCACGACATTGATGCGGAAAATAGAAGCGTTGAGCCGCGAGAAAGGCGTTTACAGTTTCCGGGTCGATACGAATTTCGATAACTTATATATGCAAAAGATCTTTACCAACTTGGGATTTATTTATTGCGGCGAAGTCCTTTACGATGCAAACCGTCGGCGGGCTTACGAGAAGCGATTGGATGAATAGCAATTCGTGCGCCGTGCGCTGCCTTCCCAAGCCTTATATTTGCCGTTTCAATCATCCTTTTTTCCGGTTCATTCCTTTTTCCGGGTAGTTGTTTGTGTTTCGTTTTTACCTTTATCGCCGAAAAAAAATTAGCGAAAATGAAACCGGTATGATTAAAATCATCCAAATAGATAAAGATTCGCCGGTTTCATACGACCATAAAAAACAAGTTATTCACGTATGAAAAAGACAAGTTTGGTTTTTATTTTTTTTGCAGCGGCGGGAATCGTTTCCGCTCAGCAGCCGGCTCCCGCCGATTACCGGTTTACGTTGGAAGATTGTCTGAATTATGCGTTCGGAAACAATTACAGTTTGCAATCCATGCAGTTGGCGGAAGAGGCGGGGGAAAACGCCTACCTACAATCCAAAAAAGAACGCCTACCCAGTCTGAGCGCTTCCGCAAGCGAAAACCTTAGCCACAGCAACGGATCGGACGCTTCGTGGAGCGGCAGTTACGGCTTGAACGCCAATTTGACACTGTATCAGGGCGGAAATATCACCAACACGATTGAACAAAGCAAATTACGGAAAGAACAATCGTCGTTTCAAACCGCCCAATACCGGAACAATTTGACAATCCAGATCTTACAAGCCTGTTTGACGGCGTTGGGCAACGAAGAACTGCTCAAATATCAAGAGGCGGTTGTGAAAGCCAGCGAAGAACAGTTGAAACAGGGCAAAGAACAGTTTCGGTACGGCAAAATACTGGAAAGCGACTACTTGTTGCTCGAAGCCCAGTATGCTAACGACAAGTACAATATCCTCAGCACGCAAATCGCCTGCGACAACAGTTTGCTGACTTTGAAAAGTTTACTCTCGATGCCCGCTACCGATCATCTTCAAATCCTTTCGCCGGATACGGCTACCGTGCAGTTAATGGGCATTTTACCGTCCGTGGACGAAGCGCTGGAGCGAATGAGCCAAACGCTGCCGGACTTAAAAATCAGCCGGTACAACATCGACATTGCCCAAATTGGCCTGAAAATGTCAAAAGCCAATTATCTGCCTACGCTCAGCCTGCACGGAAGCATCGGAACGGGACATACGGAATACGCGAACTTCGGTTCGCAGCTTTCCGACCGGTTGAACCAGCAAATCGGCCTTTCGCTCAGTATCCCCATTTATGACAACAGCCGCACCGCGTCCAAAGTAACGCAAAGCCGGATTGCCCTGCAACAGGCGGAATTAGACAGGAAACAAACCGAATTGGACGTTCGGCAAACGGTAGTAAACGACTATCAATCGGTCGTATCGGCCTACAACAAATATCGAACGACCGACATTCGGCAAAATGCCTATTCAAAAACCTTCGATGTTTACCGGGCGCAGTTCAATGCCGGTTCGATTACAACGGTGGACTTACTGCAACAGCAAAACAACTACATCAGCGCTTTGAATGACTATATTCAAAGTAAATACGAATTTATCCTGAAACGCAAGATTTTAGACGTTTATATGGGCGTTCAAGTAACAATGTAAAATATGAAGAAGAAAAAAGTTATTATTATCAGCGTTATCGTCGTCGTAGCGCTCATCCTCATCCTTTTTCTGGTAAAAGGCAAAAGGCAGGCTGCGCTCCAGTTGAATACGGCGCAAGTGAAGGAAGAAACCGTCGAAAACACCGTAACGGCTACCGGATACGTACAACCGGTGGATCAAGTGGAAGTTGGAACACAGGTTTCGGGCGTTATCGAGAAGATTTTTGTCGATTATAATTCGCAGGTAAAGAAGGGACAGTTACTGGCGGAAATCGACAAATCAACACTGAGTGAACGCCTTGTACAAGCTCAAGCCAGCCTGACAAGCGCCGAAAGCGATCTGAAATACGCTCAACAAAACTTCGACCGCGTAAAACAACTGTACGATGTAAAAGCCGCCACCGAAGTCGCTTACGAAGAAGCTGTCAACCGCTTGGCACAGGGGGAAACCGCTTTAGCCAATGCCAAAGCCAACCTGCATCAGGCGCAGGTGAACCTGTCGTATGCGGAAATTTATTCCCCTATCGACGGAATCATCCTTGACCGGTCGGTCGAACAGGGACAAACCGTAGCGGCGTCTTTCAATACGCCGACCTTATTCACGATTGCCAACGACCTGACCAAAATGCAAGTAGAGGCCGATGTGGACGAAGCGGATATCGGCCGCGTTCGCCTCGGACAACGTGTCCGGTTTTCTGTGGACGCTTACAGCGAGGATACTTTTGGCGGCGTGGTTGACCAAATCCGCTTACAGCCGACGGTAACCAACAATGTAGTTACTTACACGGTCATTATTCAGGCGCCCAATCCGGACGAAAAACTCTATCCGGGCATGACGGCAAACATCACCATTGTTACGGAAAGCGAAACGGGACTCGTTGTGCCTGCCGAAGCGCTCTATTTTGGTCCATCGCCGGAAGTTTTTGTTCATTTCAAAATGAAACCGTCAACGCCCGCGCCGGAGCAGATGTCGGATTTTACCTCGAAAACCGTTTGGGTACAGACGCCGGACAGTATGACGCTTCGGAAAATACAAACCGGACTGTCTGATGGAATACATACGATTGTAAAAGAGGGCTTGAAACCAAACGACACGGTCATCTTATCGGTAATTGCCGGAACGCAGGGAATATCGGAAAAACCTGCGACTAATCCGCTTATGCCGCAGCCGCCGCGCAGAAGATAAAAAAGATTCAATATGAATGAAATCATCCAAATAGAACGCCTTCAGCGCATTTTCCAAGTGGGCAGCGAGGAAGTTCACGCCTTGAAAGGCATATCTTTCACCATTTATGCCGGCGAATTTGTGAGCATCATGGGAGCGAGCGGAAGCGGAAAATCCACCTTGCTGAATATTCTGGGCTGTTTAGACCGTCCGACTTCGGGCGAATATTTCATTGATGGCATTGCCGTCAGCCAACGCGCCAAAGACGAACTTTCTACCTTACGTAACCGGAAAATCGGCTTCGTTTTCCAATCTTACAATTTATTGCCTCGGACAAGCGCCTTGGAAAATGTAGAACTGCCTTTGCTTTACAACAACACGGTTTCAAACAAAGAGCGCCGGGCGAGAGCCGTCTATGCCTTGGAACAAGTCGGCTTACAAGACCGGATGATGCACATGCCCAATCAACTTTCGGGTGGACAGCAACAGCGGGTAGCTATCGCGCGCGCGTTGGTAAATAATCCGGTCATCCTTCTGGCCGATGAAGCTACCGGAAATTTAGACACGCGCACCTCTTACGAGATTATGAGTTTGTTTCAACAACTGAACGATGAGGGAAAAACCATCGCTTTTGTTACGCACGAACCGGATATTGCCGCTTTTACCGGTCGTACCATCCAATTGCGCGACGGATATATCGTCAAGGATACTCCGGTTTCGACCCAATCGGCGCAGGCCGCGTTGGAAGCGCTTACGTAAAACCTGTAATTCGGAAAATATGAATATCTTCAATTTATTCAAATTAGCTTATAAAGCGTTGCTGCGCAATAAAACGCGAGCATTTCTCACCATGTTAGGCATTATTATAGGCATCTCGTCGGTGATTGCCATGGTCAGTTTGGGACAAAGTTCTTCGCAGAGCATCAACAACCAGATTTCTTCCATGGGAACCAACTTGATTATGGTGATGCGAACCAGTCAGCGGCAAGGCGGCGTAAACATCGGCTCAGCCAATGTGCAAACCCTGACGGCGAAAGATGTTGACGCTATCCGAAGTCAGGCCAAATACGTGAGCGCCGCTTCTCCTTTGGTAAACGCCAGCGGACAATGGATTAACGGCTCCAACAACTGGCCGGGCAGCTTGCAGGGCGGAAACTCGGAATTGATCGCGATCCGTAAATACAAAATCGCGTCGGGAACGAATTTTACCGAATCGGATGTACGCAGTTCCGCCAAAGTTTGTATCGTTGGGAAAACCGTTGTGGATAATCTTTTTCCGAATGGACAAAATCCGTTGGGACAAACGATACGCTTCAATAAGATTCCTTTCAAAATCATCGGCGTTTTGGAAAGTAAAGGGCAAAACCAAATGGGGCAAGATCAGGACGATGTGGTTATTGTGCCCTATACCACTGTACAAAAACGAATTTTGGCAATTACCTACATCCACATGATTATGGCTTCCGCCTCGTCGGAAGAAACTGCCGATCGGGCAACGCAGGAAATAGAAAGCATTTTGCAGACGAGCCACAAACTGAAACCCGGTCAGAACAACGATTTTGACGTCCGCACCCAAAAAGAAATGCTGGACATGATGAATTCGGTAACCGGATTCCTGACCGTATTATTAGCGGCCATTGCATCCATTTCGTTACTCGTCGGCGGAATAGGCATCATGAACATCATGTATGTAACCGTAACCGAACGCATCAAAGAAATCGGTTTGCGTATGTCCATCGGCGCCAAAAACAAAGACATTCTGCTGCAATTTCTGTGCGAGAGTATTATTCTAAGCCTGATCGGAGGCGTCATTGGTATTTTACTCGGATTGCTTTTGTCGTATGCCGCCTCCAAAGGCTTGAGTTGGCCTTTTATCATCAGTATTCCTTCAGTAGGAATTTCCTTCTTGGTATGCGCCGCCACCGGCGTTTTCTTCGGTTGGTATCCGGCGAAAAAAGCGTCGTCGTTAGACCCGATAAATGCGTTAAGGTATGAATAACTAATAAAAACAGATAACAATGAACATGAA
>JAITAH010000031.1 GCA_031284225.1 Dysgonamonadaceae bacterium
AACATGAAAAAAATATTCTTAGAAGTATTTATCCTGACAGTTGTTATCATGCCGTTAACAATTGGATGTAGAGACAAACTGGCGGAAGGGTTCGTTAATCCGCCGGAAGATCAGCGTGTCGGCTGTTACTGGTACTGGATTGATGACAAAATCACTAAAGAAGGCGTGATTGCCGACCTTCATGCCATGAAGAAAGCAGGCATCACCCGTGCATATATCGGACTGACCGGCGGGGGAAAGGATGTGAAATTTTTATCCGAGCAATGGTGGGAACTCATTCACACAGCAATGAAAACCGCGACGGAACTCAACGTCGAAATCGGTATGTTCAACTGTCCGGGCTGGTCTCAATCCGGCGGCCCCTGGATTAAACCGTCGCAGTCGATGCGTTATCTTACGTCCGTTCAGCGTTTGGTTACAGGGCCAAAGAAGTTTTCGGAGAAGCTGTCCTTCTCCGGCGAGCAGTTGACCGATGTGACCCGGCTTGCCTGGGGAGACGAATATTATCGATGTAAACCCGAAGATTTCCGGGATGTGAAAACGCTTGCTTTTCCGGTCAAAACTGCGAATATCAAAAATTATTTCGCCGGCAGGGACGCGAAAATTATATTTTCGTCCAACATTGCCGATAAAAAATTTCCCGTTAAACTGCCAGAAAACGAGGAATCGTCAATTACGCTCACGCTTCCGGAATCCGTTCCTGCGCAGGGATTATTAATACAAATTGAAGGAAGTTTCAACAGTCGGGGCGAATTGCAGGCCAAAATCGACGGCCATTTCGTAACCGTAAAAAAATTCGGTATGGACCGTACGGATACGGGACTCAGTCGCGGGTTTCTTCCGTTTTCGCCCTTTGCAATTTCTTTTCCGAAAATAAGCGCGTCCGAATTTCGGATTGTTTTTCGTAATACAAACAAGCAGTCTTTCATTACCGGAATTTCGCTTACCGAAGCGCCGGTCATCGAACGTTTTCCGGAAAAAACGCTTGCCAAGATGTTCAACAGTCTTGCGCCGCCATGGAATGCGTTTATGTGGGACAGCGAAACCGGCGACCCCTCGCTTTCGATTGACCCTAAAAGCGTTATTGATATTTCCGGCAAACTTGCGGCCGATGGAACGCTTGCATGGGACGTTCCCGATGGCGACTGGATGATTTTGCGAACAGGAATGCTTCCGACGGGAGTGCAGAATACGCCTTCTGTAGAAGGCGGTTCCGGACCCGAAGTCGATAAACTTTCGTATTCGCTCACTCAGTATCACTTTGACGCTTATCTCGGCGAAATTCTCCGCCGCATTCCTGCCGAAGACCGTAAATCGTGGAAATACAATATCATGGATTCATACGAAAAAGGCGGGCAAAATTTTACCGATAATTTCATTGAAATATTCAAGCAGCGTTATGGCTACGACCCTCTTCCGTATATTCCTGCTTATTTTGGTTTTCCGGTCGGTTCGCCGGAATTTTCGGACAGATTTCTCTGGGATGTGCGCCGGCTTGTCGCCGACCGTATCGCTTATGAATATGCCCGCGCATTGGCCGACCGCTCTCACGAAAACGGTCAAACAACCTGGTTTGAGAATTATGGTTCCTGGGGATTCGCCGGAGAATTTTTGCAATACGGCGGTCAGTCGGACGAAGTAGGAGGCGAATTTTGGACAACCGATTTTATCGGCGAAGAAGAAATACGCTGTGCAAGTTCCTGCGCGCACACTTACGGCAAAACCAAAGTCTGGGCTGAAGCGCTGACTTCCGGCGGCGGACATTATACTTATTATCCGGGCAATTTGAAACGCCGCGGCGACTGGGCTCTGGCCGAAGGTGTCAATGCCTTCATCCTGCATGTTTATATCCAGCAGCAGGCCGACAACGTTTATCCGGGCGTCGATGCATGGTATAATATACAGTTTAACCGTAAAAATACATGGTTCTCGCAACTTGATCTGTACACGGATTACATACGTCGTTGCGGATATTTGTTGCAGAAAGGCGTGGATGTTTCCGATGTAGCGTACTTTATCGGCGAAGACGCTCCGAAAATGTGCGGAATTACGAACCCGCCGACGCCGGAAGGTTATCATTACGACCATATCAATGCCGAAGTGCTTCTCCGCGATGCAACTGTCATCGACAAGAAATTAGTGTTGCCTCACGGGACTTCTTATCGTGTTTTGGTTGTGCCGCCGCAGGATGTGATTCGACCGGAAGTGTTTGCCCGGATTGCAAATTTTGCCGATGCGGGACTGCCGGTTATCGCTACTGTTCGACCGGTGCGTTCGCCATCGCTCGAAAATTATCCCGCCGCCGATAACCAGGTTCGGGAAATCGCTGCAAAACTTTGGGATAACAAAAAAATCCTCAATACAACCATTGCCGACTTCTTCAAAAACGAACTCAAGTTACCGCCTGATTTTGTCGCTACAAATCCTGTTCTCGAATATTCGCACAGAAAAGACGGAGATACGGATATTTATTTCATAACCAATCAATCGAACAAACGTGTTCAAGCCTCGCCGGTTTTCCGTGTTTTCGGCAAACAACCCGAACTGTGGAATCCGGTAACGGGAACGCATCGTTTATTGCCTGCATTCACTCAAATCGAAGAAAACAAAACAACGTCTGTGCCGATTCAACTGGAAGCGAACGAAAGCGCATTTGTCGTCTTTCGCAAATCCGCCGGACAGTCTGCGAAAAGCGACCTCGCCGCGAATTTTCCGGAACACAAAACTGTCATGACTGTTAATTCGGCATGGACGGTTACATTCGAGTCGGATGAAATCAAACGCGGTCCCGCCAAACCTGTTATATTTGAAGAATTGACAGACTGGTCGAAACATTCCGACGAACGTATCAAATATTTTTCCGGCACAGCAATCTACAAAACATCGTTTGAACTCGGACAAAAACCAGGTAATGAATTGTATCTTGATTTTGGTAAGGTTATGGTGATGGCTAAAATCAAAGTCAACGGCAAATATGCCGGCGGTGTTTGGACGCCTCCGTACCGTGTAGATATTGCGCCGTTTGTCAAATCAGGTAATAACGAAATCGAAATCGAAGTCGTAAGTACATGGGCAAACCGTATCATAGGCGACCGTAAATTGCCCGCCGAACAACGGAAACTCCATATTAACCGTGGGCCTGACGGCAATTTGCACGAGTCCGGATTACTCGGACCGGTCAGGATCATTGAAAATTGAAAATGACCGGCGTATTTTTGAATTTTCAATTAAGGAATGCGAAATAAAAAGTGTAACGCATTTAGCATTGATGAAGAAAACGCTCGATATTAACCTGAGTCTTGGATGAGAAATCATCTATACCGAAGGTATCGCATATTTATAGAAATGAAACATAGGAGTTTATTCGACCCCACCGGGGTCGAATACGCTCTAAAATATACCGGTTGCTATAAATATGAGACCTCTTCGAGGTCTACACTCCGCAATATTATACTGTTCTCGGTACGAAATTGAAATAAAACAGCCGCCAACTACACAGTTTAACACGCAAAAATTGACTTTGTCAAATTAAAATTTGGCTCCGCCGATTTAAAAATTCGTGGACAGAAAAAACTCAATTTGTGGACGAGCGCAGTATAAATGTTTATTGTTTTCTTATTCAACACTCAGGTTAATAGATCCGTTTGCCATTCCTTTTGGTGCGAACGCCGTACAATACTACGAAATGTTCCTGATTCCAGTGAGAATAACAGGGAAACGAACGTTGCGAAACCATCCTTTCCAAACTGATGCGACTACAGACTGTGCGTAATCCGATTGCTCCCGCCGCTTCGCTGATACTTTGCATTGATACGCCTTCGTGCGTCACTACACATAACCGTGACAATGTCGCTGCTGAATATTCTACTTCATAATACTTTGCAATCATCCGGAGACAAGTCGCGCTTCGCATTCCATAGCATCAGACTGTTTATAAAAAGGAAATGACATCTTTGTGATTATTTTAAAGCCTGTTGATATGGCCGGTATCCGACCTTTTTTGCTGAATACTCTTCTGTTTACCCCAATTGTACCTGATATAAAAAGTTACACCCCTTGTACTCAAATGCGAACTTTGCGTATAAGCAACAGGATTATTATATACAGTCCAGTTGTTACCCTGGTTTTTATTGAAAATATCTTCGACCGAAAACGAAACCAGAAGTTTTCTGTCCATTAAATACTGGGCAACCGTGAGTTGCAGTTTGCTTCGCGATTTATATCGCATATAATCGCTTCTGCAATGTCGGTTAAACGTTTTATCTCCTCTGCCATTCGTCGGAAAACGGGGAATGGCAGAAGGAGATTAACAAATCACATTTTGGATTTATCCGGCAATAATATCACAG
>JAITAH010000041.1 GCA_031284225.1 Dysgonamonadaceae bacterium
GCCGCCGGACAAATTTCCGGCGCCCAGGAAATAATTACCGGAACTATACCTGCACCGTTTAACAATGTAGCTTCCGCTTCGGGAGGTACCTGTACGCACAGTTATCAATGGCAATCAAAAATTACCAGTACATGGAATAATATTGCCGGAGCTACCGGAGCGACGTACGCTTCGCCTGCTTTAACACAAACCACTTCATTTCGCCGTGCGTTGCTTTGCGGCAGCGAGCAACAATATTCCAATGAAATAACCATTACCGTGTATCCTTTGCTCACTATAAGTGAAAGCAATCCGCAGCAAATACTGGTAGCGGGCAGCCAGCCGCAACCGTTGTCGGTAAGTGCCGGCGGCGGCGATGAAACTTACAGTTATGCATGGCAACAACGGAATGTACAGGGCGAATGGATACCTGCCGAAGGCGATACGACTAAAAGCGTATATGCCCCGCCGCCATTGCAGGATACTACAATGTACCGCTGTGTCGTGCAAAGTTTTGGAATGAAAGATACCAGTGCGGTCATAACTGTTTTTATTTATCCGGCGCTTACGGCAGGCAATATTGGCGGCAACAGGCACGTGCTGGAAGGGAAAGCCCTGCCTGTATTGCAAGGACAACCTGCTGCCGGAGGACGTTGCAATGCATGGGAGTACCAGTGGGAGCAACTTTCCCTTACCGGACAATGGGAGCCTGTGGCAGGCGCCACTGCAGTGGTTTATCAACCCGGGGCAATAGACAGCATCGCCTCTTTCCGGCGTACAGTAACGTTGCCCTGCACAGGCGAAACAGCCATCAGCAATGAAATAAAAGTTATAAGAGTGGGACGTATCAACGGCCAACAGCAACTGATAATGGATAATATTCCACAGCCCCTGAAGAGCATAATCCCCATAAACAGCGCCCAATTCACCTATAAATGGGAAATTTCGCACGACGGGCAGGGATGGAGCATGGTAAACGGCGAAACACTTGAAGCATACTATCCGGTTACTTCCTCAGCGGGAACGTTCTACTACCGCCGTACTGCTACTGATGTGGCGACCAATGAATTTGCCACGAGCAATATCGTTACGGTGATTGTAAAAGCAGGTCCCGGCTCTTTGAATTATTACCCGACGCCGTCCGATTATCCGGTAAACTATATCGTAACCTGCGCTCCATTGGAAGCGGTAAAAGAAATAGCCGACTTGACGCTCGTTCAGCAAAAACGCTATTCAACGGTGAATTATTATGACGGGCTGGGTCGCCCCATGGAAACCGTGCGCCCGCTGCATACGCCCGAAGGCAATGATTTGGTGCAGTGGAAAACCTACGACGCCGCAGGGCGCGAAAGCAGGCAATACCTGCCTTATCCCAAAGCCAACAGTGTGTCCGGTGCATTTGTGCTGCCTGCCGACGCATTACCGGAACAGCAGGGCTTTTATAGCAGCGAAGGACAATATGCTTTTTCTGAAATTATTTATGAACCTTCGCCGCTCAACCGCGTAACAGCCGTGCAGGGACAAGGGAAAGCATGGCAGGATAAACCGGTGAAGTCCGGTTACCAAACCAACACATCGCCCGTAAATAGCTGGCGCGCCAATGAGGACAACCGTTTTACCGCCTTTGCCTATGCCGCCAACCAACTGTACGTAACCCAGACTACCGATGAAAACAATAATGTGTCGCGCGTATATAAAGACAAGCAGGACCGCGTGGTGATGACCGAAGCATACGACGGCAGCCGGTGGTTGCAAACACGCTATGTGTATGACGACTTCAGCCTGGTGCGTGCGGTATTGCCGCCGGAAGCCGGAAGCCCCGATGACGAAGACCGGTGTTTTTATTACCGCTATGACGAACGCCACCGCGCCGTAGAAACTAAAATACCCGGCGCCGGCTGGGTGTATGCCATCTATGACAAGCGCGACCGGTTAGTGATGGCGCAGGACGGCAACCAGCGCGAAAATAAACGTTGGACATTTTATACTTATGACGACTTCAACCGCGAAATACGGCGGGAAGAAGTACAGTTGCAAGGCAACCTCTCGCGTGCAGACATGCGGTGGCTGTATGAAAACAGCGAACCGCCTTACACGGAGCGCATGGTAATGAGTGAAACGTGGTATGACGGCCTTACCCCCGATGTCCTCACCCCCGACCCCTCTCCTGGAGGAGAGGGGAGTAGCGACCTTTCCTTTGTAGCGGATGAGGTGGCAAAGAACAGCGAGCTTGCCACAGGCAATAAAGGTCGCGTAACGATGACCAAAACGCGCGTGCTTGACCCAAATAACAACATGCCCGAACGCTTTTTATTGACTGCATTTTATTACGACAACTACGGCCGCATGATACAAACCGTAGCCGAAAATATAATGGGCGGCATTGACCGTACCAGCAATAGCTACGATTTTACGGGCAATGTAACGGTAAGCAAGCAGGTAAGCACATGGGCGGGCGACGGCGACTCAGGCACACTTACGCTGGTTACCACCTTTGGTTACGATGCCCTGAAACGCCCCACCACCGTGAGTTTGCAGATTAACGACCGGCAGCCGGTAACCATTTCGGCATTGGAATACGATGAATTGACACGGTTAAAAACAAAGAAACTGCACGGCGATGCTGAAATTATTGATTATACTTATAACATTCGCGACTGGGTAACGGCGATAAACAGTAATTTGTTTACCGAAGAATTGTTTTATGAAAAACCTTTGGGCGACGTAACGCCGCAATATAACGGCAACATTTCTTCTATGCGTTGGCGCACGGCGCGACAAGAGGAAAAAACCTACGCATTTGCATACGACCCTATAAACCGATTGACTGCTTCGCACTTTTATAATAAAAACTGGAGCAATAACTACACCGAGCAATTAAGCTATGACAAAAACGGCAACATTACGGCGTTGCAACGTTACCGCCACCTGCCCGACCCGATAGATAATTTAATTTATACTTACAACGGCAACCAGTTAGCTACTATTACGGACAACGGTACGCCCGACGGCTACCCACAAGGCGTTACCGAATATGCTTACGACGCCAACGGCAACAACATCTTTGAAGGCACACGGGTGCGCGTGGCTTATAATGCCATTAACTTGCCGCAACAAGTACAGTTGTTGGGTGGCAGGGGCATTAAGAACGTGTATGCCGCCGACGGGCGCAAGCTAAAAAGCGAAGCCAAGCAAGGTAGCGAATACATTAAGGAAGGGACAAAAACATATTCCGGTAATTTAGTATTTGACATTAATGATGAGTTGGATTATATCATTTTTAATGAAAGTAGGATTTTGTATAATACAGATGACAATACATTCAAATATGAATACCACTTAAAAGACCATTTAGGCAGCGTTCGGGTAGCGTTTGTACCTACTACAAATGCAACAGACGTGGTGCAAGAGAATTCGTATTATCCATTCGGTGCGCCAATAAACGATTTGAGCTGGACGCCGAAATCTACAAATAGATATTTGCGCGAAGGCAAAGAATACATTTCAGACTTCGATTGGAACAAGTATGATTTTACCGGCCGCACGTTTGATTCATGGACACTGCGCGCGTTGCAGGTTGACCCAATGGCTACAGGGTATTATAGTATGAGCCCGTACGCGTTGTGGGGCGGGAATCCCATTCGAGTTATAGACCCCACAGGGATGATGTTAGATTGGTACGAAGATATTGATAAAACCCTGCAATATAATCCAAATGTAAAATCGCAAGCAGATTTAAAAGAAGGTCAAAAATATGTTGGAGAAACCCATCAAGTAAAAGACAGAAAAGGGAATGTTATTGAAGACTACAGAGCTGATGGAAGTATAATGTTTTCTAATGAAGCAAGTGGATATGCTCGCATATGGAATAATACTCAGAAAACAGGAAAAGAAGAAATGGGGGTTATAACAAATAATGGGGTGCTCGTTTTACCAAGTTATAAAAATGGTAAAAATACAACATCTCTTCGTAATTATGGTTACTCATTCAAAAATGGTAATGTTGTAGATGCTGTAGAAAATATGTATAGTACATTAGGTACAATACATACCCATCCTAACGGCAGTTTACCGAGCACACATATCATCGGTTATGATGATGCTGGATATGGGGATTTGGGATTTGCGGCAGGAAGTACTCCTTATAAGCCCGTTTTTGTAATGCAAATGCAAAATAAAAAGATTAATGATTTGTCTTTTATCATATCCCAACCTGCTACATACAAAGATTTAATGAACGGATTTAGTAAATTTAATATTATTGAAGTTACAGCAGGATTACCTGCGATGAATTCAAATTCGATTCAAGTAAAAGGAGGACTAATACAATTTATAAAGGCTAATAATTTAAAACGATATGCAAAATGAAAATATTTATAAGTATTATTTATCTAATAGCATTTACATTCTTATCTTGTGTTTTTCAAAAAAATAAGGATTTAGATGAAATAATAATTACCCCAAAAGAAAATATTAAAAATATTTTAGATAGTTTTATCGTAGCAAATCCATGTGATAGTTGCATATATGAACTTTTTATTGATAAATTGTCACCAAATATTTTTAATTTATTAATTACTAAAGGCACACAAAAATTAACAGCAGAAGAAAATGCCTTTTTTAATCAAAACCCATTATTAGTAACTTATGTTTCTGGTATTAAATTCTATATCTATTCTGGTGTAGAATATTACTTTTATGCCGACACCATTTCATCAAACAAAAAACAAACTTCACTATATGATTATGAGCGGACAAAATGGATAGTTACAGATACTTTAGGGACGATTACGATAAATTCAAAAGTAAATATGGCATACCCATTTATACCCTCTACATATCGTAATAGTATCATCTTTTCTAAAGAATCAGAAATAAAAGAATAAATGGGAATAGTCTTGTGTTTTGCTCTGATATAGGTTAAAAAAGTAAATTGAAAAACTATCTCTCCATATTACTTTGTATTTTTCTTGTGTGTTTTTGCCACGACGCCAACGGCAACAACACCTTTGAAGGCACACGAGTGCGCGTAGCCTACAATGCCATTAACTTGC
>JAITAH010000055.1 GCA_031284225.1 Dysgonamonadaceae bacterium
TGTTGCCAAGTGGCAAGTACGGTAGCATTGTTTTCTGTTTCAAAATTCACTACAATATTGGGGTCGCCACTGTAACTGAAAGTAGTCAAATCCCACATCGAGTTGTGGTCTTCTTTATATCCCGAACCTATCAGATTGTACACTTTTTTAGAAGTTCCTTCCGTTAAATCAGGTGTCATTCCTTCGTATAGAAAATCTTCCGAATGGTCGTAACTGCTTCCGATAATCGTATTGACACCCCAAACTTCAGTGTTATCGCTTCCCGCTCCATCTCCCTTAATTCCGGGAAATCTCGTTGTGCGCTCTAAATTTACCAAATAGCGGGTAGCGTGATTTGTCAATAACAGATTACCGCCCGCTTGATAGTAATTTTTCATTTTGTTCAAAACGGTGCCTTCGGTCAGTACGCTTGGCAATCCGTCACCAATACCTACTCGGTCAATCGCAATCCAAACGGCAGCATATTGGCTTAAATCCCAATTACCAGCATCTGACGTGGAAAGAATTGTGCCTGTTGGCGCAGGATATTCTGCTGCAAACCAAGTAGCGGCGGCTTTTTCGTCATCATCACCATTTGCCTGTAAATCAGCCAAAGAAGCGGCTGTTGTAACAAAAGCAATCTTGTTTTCTGCATTTACAACGTTTGTTGCAAGCATTGCGGCAAGAGCCGTTAGTAATAATCTAATGTTTTTCATCTTTGTAATATATTTAAATATTTAAACTGGATATGTTTTATTGAATCCGTATTTCAAATGTGGCTTCGTTTTTGCCGGTGTAATGCCCTATGCCTATTACCGTTACTTTGGCGTTGGGGTTGGGGGCGATGTTGTTTTCGTAGCGTTTGTAGTAATCTACGCCTTCTTCCAGCTTCACAGTGCCGAGATCGGGGTCGCCGGCGGCGGCAAGTTCAGGGTAATTTGCCAGCAGAACGTTGCCGTAGTCCTGAATGTAATTGATTATCTGTTGATGATAATCAATGTGTCCTTCTACTGTATATTTTGTGGCAATGGGAGTTTCAAATATTAACATATTGCGTATAATTTTAATCGTTTCTGTTCTTTTCAATTTTTCTTTCCGTAAAATGGAGCGGAACGTGTTCTTTAGGAATACGAAATAAATAATTTGTAATGGTTTTACAGACAGAAGACAAAAGATTAAAGAAGAGAGACAAAGATTTACAAGACCGGAAGACGTCCTTTTGTCTCTCTTTATCTATGTCTGTCTTCTTTTGTCTTTTGTCTAACATCTTGTAAGGCAACTATTCGCTGACTGTATATTTCGGATTCTGCGTATATTTTCCCTGCGCAAAGTCGATTTGATTTTGCGGAATCGGAAAATATTCGTCCTTGCCTGCTACAAACTGTGAATTTTGATAGTAGGTGCGCAACGTTTTTTCGGCAGCGAAATACTGATTCAGCACATCGGCGGCAACGCCCCAGCGCACGAGGTCGAAAAAGCGTTCGCCTTCCATTGCCAATTCGAGTTTGCGCTCGAAACGCAAGGCTTGGCGGGCGTAATTTTGCGACCAAGCGCAGTTTGCACCGTCTTCGTAAAGCGTTACCTGATATTTTTCGGCGTCGCCTTCTCTTCCGAACAACTGTACATATTTGCTGTCTTGGACGCGTTGACGAATTTGATTTATCAACGGCAATGCTTCTGATTGACGACCGAGTTCAATCAATGCTTCCGCCTTCCAAAGTAATACATCGGCATAACGGATATTCAGCCAGTTGAGTGCCGAGCCGCCCCAGGGCCAGCCCTTTACCATATACGGCGAATTGGGCGATTCAATTCCTTTTTTGTTGGCAAATACACCGTAGGTGGCATTGTCGCGCACCCAGTTTCCGGCGTATGCTTCCGGCGTATAATCTTTCCAGCGAATTTCAGGGCGACCAACAGTAAAATCTAAACGCGGGTCGATGGTAAATGTCCTGCTCTGTTGCAGATTCAGCTTGCCACCCGTAATGTTCGGTGCGTTGTTGAATGTGTCAAAGAGCGGAAGACCTGTTGTTTTGTCGGTTTTATACGAATTGACCAGTGTTTGCGAGGGTTGGAAAAAACCGTCGCCGCCGTAAGCCGGTCCGCGCGGCACATTAAGCAAGTTGCTCCAATTGATACGTCCGTAAGTAGTGCCGTCATCAATAGAATATTCTGTACCGAAAACAGTTTCAACGCCGTGTTCGTGTTTCACTTCGTACAGATTTTGAAAATCGGGCAACAAATTGAAGCCGCCCAAAGCGACCGAGTCGCAGTAATCAACCGTTTTTTGCAGTAAATCCTCATCAATATCTGTTACCGCGTGCGTTTCATCGTTTTGTTTGTAAGCGCGATAGAGATTGACTTTTGCAATGTAGGCATAAGCGGCGTATTTCGTGATACGTCCCAAATCCGATTGCGTGTAGGGCAACAGCGAGACGGCGCGTTCAAAATCCTGCGAGAATTTTTCTAAAAGTTCATCGCGTGAAAATTCTGTATTCGACACATTTACATATTCTTCGAGTGGAAGATTTTCGTCGTAATACGGAATACGGTTGAATAACCGTTGCCATTCAAAAAAGAAATGGGTACGCAGAAAAAGTATTTCGCCGGTACGGGAATTTTTCTGCGGATAATCTTCTTCGGACAAAGTATTTAGCACGCGCAAAGCATTGTTGCAACGCTGAACGCTGATTGACAAGTGCCACCATTTGCGGTCGAGCAAGCCATTATTTGCATACACGCCGGTAAATGTTTCAAAAGCGTGAAATTCCCAAAGGTCGCCAACGCCGCCACCGCCTTTGTAGGCAGTTTCGGCGCGAACATCGCCATAAACCCAATTGGTAGTGGGCGCGTAAAAGGCATGTTCTACGTCTTCGGGTCCGCCCAAGGCAGAATAGGCTGCAATGCAAAGCCCGTCCACCCAATCTGCCGACATATCGGCATCAGTCAGTTTTCCCTGCGGATTAACATCAAGGAAATCGTCTGTGCAAGCCGTAAAAAGTGCGGCTGCTGTCAATATCGTTAAAAATATCTTTTTCATTTCCATCAAATTTTTAGAGTGAAACATTTAAGCCGAAAGTAACGGTACGCGGTATGGGATACGGATAACCTAAGGCTTCGGGGTCGGGCCCGGAGTATTTCGTGATTGTAAACAAATCTTGTGCTTGAATATAAAAACGCACATTTTCTATTTTTGCGTTTTGCAACAGTTTTTTCGGCAGGGTATAACCGATTTGTGCGTTTTTCAATTTCAGATACGAAGCGTCTTCAATCCAATATTCCGAAAGCCGTCCTTCGTCGTTGGCATTGGTGGAAGTGAGCATCGGAATATCCGAATCGGGATTGGTTTCGGGGTGAAAAGCATCAAGCAATCGGGTGCTGTGGTTGCCTGTCCACAGTTGGAAAAAATCGGTGTAATATTTTGAATTGTTGAACGCTTTGCGTACCATTCCTGTGAAATAAAATGCGCAATCAAAGTTCTTGTAAGTAAGTGCGATATTCAGACCGCCGATAAATTTCGGCTGGTCGCTGCCGAGCCAAGTGCGGTCTTTGTCGTCGATAACGTTATCGTCGTTGAGGTTGGCGTAGCGGATACGTCCGATACCTGCTCCCGCTTGTGTAATTCCGTCATTCAGGTCTTCGGCGGTGCGGTAAAGTCCTTTGGTTTTGTAGCCCATCCACGAACCAAGTTCTTGTCCGATAATGGAATTTCCCGGAATACCGCTACCCCAAGTATATTTAATGTCTTCGGGCAAGTCGGTTACAATGGTGCGGTTGGCTGTTCCGGTAAATGTGAGTTCGTAGCCGAAATCCTTACCCGCTTTATCGCGCCATGTAATGGAGCCTTCCAAACCTTTCGCTTCCAAAGCTGCACCGTTGTAAGCCATATAGCCGCCTTCGCCAATGGTGGCGATATAGGGGCGGGAAATCAACATTCCGTCTGTATTTTTCAAAAAGGCGTCAACAGAAAATACCAAGCGGTTTTTTAACATAGCAGCATCCAAACCAATATTAGTTTGCGTGGTAACTTCCCACTCGATATTCGGATTGCCTGTAAATTCTTTCAATACACCTGCGGGAATATTTCCCTGATTGATTCCCGAAATATCGTATCCGCCGGAAGTAAAATCGGTGTAATAACGCGAATAGGCGGCGTAATCGTCCAACTGGTCGTTGCCGTTTTTACCCCAAGAGGCGCGAAGTTTCAGGTCGTCAAACACTTTTACATTTTCCATAAAACTTTCGCTGCTGATACGCCAACCTGCCGTAACGCCGGGCAATGTTACCGAGCGACCTTGAAAGCGCGAAGAAGC
The DNA here is from genome assembly GCA_031284225.1 of Dysgonamonadaceae bacterium. Next base: position 4,293 of record JAITAH010000055.1, read on the forward strand.
GTCGTTACGCAAGGTAGCCGAAAGAAGATAACGGTTGTCGTAAGCGTAATTGACTTTACCGAAATAGGAACGCAAACGGGTTTTGTAGCCCGAACCGTTGTTCAACTGCTTGCCGTCGCCGTTGTTCAGGTAACGGTAATCCAATGCTTCGGTTATGTAATCTTCGCGTTTGCCGCTAATCCAACGCCCTGCATTTTCTTTGGCTTCCGTTCCCGCCAAAAGGTTAATGGCGTTTTTGCCGATATTGAAATTGTAGGTAAGGGTATTACTCCAAACCCATTCCTGTGCGGCTTCTGCATAAGCATACAAAGAATTTTTGTCGGACATGCGGCTGGTTCCTTCCTGCCATTTCGGTTCAAAGTTGCTTTCAAACTTATCGCGGTAGTTGATACCGAAGTTGCTGCGAAAAACAAGATTTTTCACAGGTTCGATTTCCAAAAACATATTTCCAAAAATGCGCCACTGGTTTAAATAATTGTCTTTTTGCTGATTAACAAGGCGAACCGGATTGGGTTTGTCGCCCAAGCCGCTTGTGGGTCCGGCATAACCGCCGTAAATATCATAAACAGGAATAAGCGGGTGTTGTGCAATAAGCAATTCTTCAATGCCATCGGATTTCAGTACTTCTTTCCATTTGCTGATATTCAGGTTTTCGCCCACGCGAATACGGTTTTCCCAAAGTTTGTAAGTGGAATTGAGGCGTACATTGAAACGTTCAAAATTGGTTTCTTTTATCAAACCGTCTTGGTCAAAATAATTGATAGAAAACAAAGTGGAAGCGTTTTTGGTAGCGTTTGCTACGCTCAAATTGTAGTTTTGCAATACGGCGGGTTTGTAAATTTCGTTTGCCCAGTTGGTGTTGCCTGCACGCATTGTTTGTTGGGCGTCGATAAATTCGGGGATTACAGGCGTTTCGCCGTTGCCGTACTGGTCGTGGGCGGGCGTTAAGCCGTCGTTTTGATAGGCTTTCCAATATATATCGCCCCATTGCAGCGCATCGAGCATTTTGATAGGACTGTGGTGAAACTGTCCGGTTAATTGCATATTGAAGTTCACTTTGGTTTTACCCTCTGCCGCTTTTTTAGTGGTAACGATAATCACGCCGTTGGCAGCCTGAATACCGTAAATAGCGGCAGAAGCAGCATCTTTCAACACCTGAATACTTTCTACGTCCTGCGAATTGAGCAGCGTAGCAATATTGTCGCGGGTGGGTACGCCGTCGATAATATAGAGCGGACTGCTGTTGTTGATAGTGGTAATACCACGCACGAGCGTTCCTGTGCTTGTGCCGCCCGGCTGTCCGTCGGTAGAGATATTTACACCCGGAACACGTCCTTGCAAACTTGTCATCACGTTTCCACTCGGAATACTTTCAATATCTTTCAGTTTCACGACCGAAACCGCACCTGTAATATCGGCTTTCTTTTCGGTGGTGTAACCGGTAACGACCACTTCG
>JAITAH010000199.1 GCA_031284225.1 Dysgonamonadaceae bacterium
TGTATCGTGAACGGGCCGGGCGAAATGGCCGACGCCGATTACGGATACGTAGGCGCCGCCGCCGGAAAAGTCAGCCTCTACAAAGGCCGGGAGTGTGTTTTGAAGAATATTCCCGAAGAACAGGCGGTGGACGAGTTGCTCCGGTTGATTCATTCGTAATACCCACTTCAAACGATTTTTTATTTCAGATTAAACGCTGCCTTTATCGTATCGACGTAATCCAGTTTTTCCCAGGTAAAAAGTTCCACTTCGAGTTCTTTCCGGGGTTCATTGGCGTAGCGCGAAGTAAAAACTTTCTTCACAATTTCCGGTGTCCGTCCCATGTGTCCGTAAGAAGCCGTTTCCAAATAAATCGGATTCCGCAATTGGAGGCGGAGTTCAATGGCTTTGGGACGCATATCGAAAATAGCGGCTACTTTATCGGCGATTTCGCTGTCGGTCAGGTTGACTTTGCTTTTACCGTAGGTATTGATGAAAATATTCATCGGTTCGGCCACCCCGATGGCATACGATACTTGTACCAGTACTTCGTCGGCTACGCCGGCCGCTACTAAGTTTTTAGCAATGTGCCGCGCGGCATAAGCCGCTGAACGATCGACTTTCGAAGGGTCTTTTCCCGAAAAGGCGCCGCCGCCGTGCGCTCCCTTTCCGCCGTAGGTATCGACGATGATTTTCCGTCCCGTCAGACCGGTATCGCCGTGCGGGCCGCCAATCACAAATTTACCGGTCGGGTTGACGTGGTAAGTGATTTTATCGTTGAACAGCGCCTGTATTTCCTTGGGATATTTGGCTTTTACCCGTGGCGTCAGGATATTGATTACGTCGTGTCTGATTTTTTGCTGCATGGCTTCGTCGGTATCAAATTCGTCATGCTGGGTCGAAATCACGATGGTATCAATGCTTTCGGGGGTTCCGTTGTCGTTGTAACGGATAGTTACTTGCGATTTGGCGTCGGGACGCAAATAGGGCATCCGTTCGATATCGTTTTTGCGGATGTTTGCCAGTTCAATCAACAGTTGGTGGGACAAATCCAGCGGCAGAGGCATGTAGTTGGCGGTTTCGTTGGTTGCGTAACCGAACATCATTCCCTGGTCGCCCGCGCCTTGGTTGAGCGGGTCTTCGCGTTCGACACCGCGGTTGATGTCGTCCGACTGTTCATGGATAGCGGAAAGTACGCCGCACGAACGAGCTTCGAATCGGTATTCGCTCTTGGTGTATCCGATTTTTTCGATCACTCTTCGGGCGACTTCGGGCACATCTACGTAGGTGGTAGATTTAACTTCTCCGGCCAATATTACCTGACCGGTGGTAACTAATGTTTCGCAAGCTACTTTTGAGTTGGGGTCATAGGCCAGAAACTCATCGAGCAGAGCATCTGAAATTTGGTCGGCCACTTTATCGGGATGACCTTCAGATACGGATTCGGATGTGAATAAATAACTCATTTGAAAATAGGTGTTTAAAAATAAAAAAATCCGGTTGACGCCGGAAAGCAAGAAGTTTTGTTTGAAGAACCATCCTCTGATTTTTAGCATTTTTTACTGTGGTTGCAAGCATACAAATCTTTCCACTTTCCAATAGCGACGGCAAAGATAAGGTAAAAATGTGGTTTGGACAAGTATTTTGGGAAATTTTTATAGTCCTGTTTTAAGTAGTTCAACAAAATTAGTTTAAATGATAATATTCCGTCTCTATATGCGTTATTCCAACACTAAGAGCAATTATAAGTATGGGAAAGATCAAAGAGATACACTTGTCTCCGGAGCAGAAACGTGTCCTGTAGAAAGGATACAAACATGGTCGAGCGCATTTTCTTCGCCAACGTTGCCTTGCCGTCCTGTTAAAGGCACAAGGATTGAGTTCACCAAAAATAGCGGGGAAAGTGGACTTGTGCCAACAGTCCATCAACAAGTGGGTGGACAGATTCATGGCAGAAGGCATCGCAGGATTGGAAAACCGCTCCGGACAGGGCTCCAAGCCGATTATAAGCAGGGAAGCCGACGAGGAAACGATCCGCAAGGCCATCGAAGCCGACCGGCAGAGCGTAAAAGCGGCGAAAGCCGCCTGGGAAGCATCCTCGGGCAAAGCCTGTTCGGACGAGACGTTCAGACGTTTTTTATCAGCCTTGGCGCAAGATATAAACGTATAAGAAAATGTCCAAGGAGGAAGCCCTCGCCGCCACTCTACGCCTGCAAGTGCGAGAAGTTGCAAAAACTTGAAAATCAATATACGGAAGGTCTCATAGAGCTTTATTACGGAGATGAATCCCATGTCTGCACCAGCGGCTATGTACCTTATGGGTGGCAGTTTAAGGGTGGGGACTTATTTATCAAACAAGGCAGGTGCATCTTATCCCTACTAATAGTGAATTTGTATTTGCTAAAATCCCCACATCTTGCGATTGTACCGTATCGTTAAAAGCCGGAACTTTGCATCATTAAAATAATGAACGATTACATAAAAACAAGTCAATTTTATGAATGCAACAGGAATTTTTTACGGTTCATCCGGTGGCAACACGGAAAGCGTGGCAAAACGAATTGCCCAAAAATTAGGTGTTAGCGACAGCGATATTTACGATGTCGGCAGTGCTAAAGCCAGTGATTTAACGGCTTACAACCGACTGATTTTCGGATCCTCTACTTGGGGACTGGGCGATTTGCAGGACGATTGGGAAGGCTTTATCCGAGAGATTGACCGCGCCGACCTGACAGGCAAGAAAATCGCCCTGTTCGGATGCGGCGATTCGTCTTCATATCCCGACACTTTTTGCGATGCGGTGGGGAAAATCTATCAAGTTGTCAAAGACCGGGCAACCGTTATTGGTTTCACGGATACGGCGGGCTATTCGTTCGACGCCTCCGAGGCGGTAGTAAACAACTGCTTTGTCGGCCTTGTCATCGACGAGGACAACGAAAGTCATTTGACGGAAACACGTATCGACCGGTGGGTTGTACAACTGAAAAACGAACCGGCATGATCAGAATTTATAAATGTAAGGCTTGCGAGAAAATTCATCTCGAAGCTGGAAATGCGTTGATACACTTTTCTTCGCGCGAACGGTTGAGCAAATACCTCGATTATTTGGAATCGGTCGATGCATCTTGCTACGCATCGCTGAACCGGAAAAAAGGATTAACCAAAGACATTTTCCTGCCTGTGGACGGTTCGACGGTAAATCTTGCTTTCAGCTTGGATGAATTTGAAGAGATAAAAAAAGTAATTCGCAATTACCTCTCGCCATCTGCAAACCCTTTCCCATACGGCCGCTGGATGGAACTGCAAACTATAAGCTGGAATTGAAGAATCTTGTTTTGATCGGGAAAATGAAAACGCGGCTGTGTTTTACCCGACGGATAAACGATTTATCGGTTTTTATGCCGTAAGTATTTATTGTTCAGTCTTTTAAAATATAAAAAAGAAGCTGGCTCAACGACAGATGAATCTCGACTTTTGAGACAGCTTCTTTTTTACACACAACGCTCTTAGTTATAAGCGGTTTCTCCGTGTTCGTAAATATCTAATCCTTCTTCTTCCACCCGTTTGCTGACATGAAGACCGCCGGCAAATTTATCCAATAACTTGAATACGATAAATCCGGCTGCGAATGCCCATACTCCGATTACAACGGCGCCGGTCAACTGGACCAAAAACAATCCCCAGCCGCCGCCATAAAATACGCCGCCATCGGTAGCCAGCAATCCGGTGAGGAGTGTGCCCAAAAATCCGCAGGTGCCATGTACGGAAGAAGCGCCAACAGGATCGTCGATTTTAAGTATCCGGTCGATAAAATCTACGGAGAACACCATAACCGTTCCGCAGAGTGCGCCGACTATCAGCGCTCCCACCGGCGATACGGCGTCGCATCCGGCGGTGATTCCGACCAATCCTGCCAATACCCCATTCAAGGTAAGTGATAAGCCGGGCTTTTTATATCGCGCCCAAGCGGTCAACAAAGCTGCCAAACCTCCTGCACAGGCAGCCAGATTGGTAGTTAAAAAGACGTGCGAGATGGCCACCCGGTTATCCTGTCCGGAAGCAGCCAACTGCGAACCGGGGTTAAATCCGAACCAGCCAAACCAAAGAATAAATACCCCCAAGGCGGCAATCGTAAGATTATGTCCCGGAATCGCCCTCGTTTTTCCGTCTTTCCCGTATTTTCCATACCGCGGGCCTAAAATCCAAGCGCCGACTAACGCGAGCCAGCCGCCCACGGAGTGAACAATGGTAGAACCGGCAAAATCATGGAACGTAGCGCCGAAAGTACTCATTACCCAACTGCCTTCATCGCCGTTCATCAACCAGCCGCCACCCCAGGTCCAATGGCCGGAAACCGGATAAATCAGCGTGCTAACCAGAATGGTATAAAAGATATAGATGTGGAATTTGGTGCGTTCCGCCATGGCGCCGGACACAATTGTAGCGGCCGTCGCACAAAATACGGTTTGGAAAACCAGAAATCCTTCCGTCGGCAACCCCATGTCGATGAAACTGAGGTCAAAAAAGTTAGGCATACCGATAAATCCGCCGGAACCGAACATGAATCCGAAACCGATGAAGAAAAATAAGATGGAACCCAATATAAAATCCAGAAAATTTTTCATTAAAATATTTGCCGTATTTTTTGTACGAGTAAAACCGGCTTCTACCAGCGCAAAACCCGGCTGCATGAAAAATACCAGCATGGCCGCCAATAACATCCAAACCGTATCTAACGAAAGGGCTAAATCGCCCACCGTGTCGATGATTGATTCCGTAACTTCGGGACATGCTGCCCCGTCTGTTTCCACCACTTCTTCAATGGCAATAACGGGAGCTTCTGTAGCCGGAACCGAATCTTGTGCAAAAAGACGCGATGTGGAAACCACAACGACGATAGTAACCAACAGAAAAAGAACTAATCTCGAATATAGGGTTTTAAAATAGGATTTCATAAAATTCATGTTTTTAATTATTTATTAAACAAAGTATCATCTCCACTTTTTCCGGTGCGGATACTGATTGCATCTTCTGCCGGATAAATAAAAATACGCCCATCTCCGATTTCTCCGGTGCGGGCGGCTTCTGCAATGGCTTTTACTGCTCGATCGACGTTCACATCCCGGACAATAATATTCAGCAGGATGCGTTCGATAGAACTTGTGTCATAAATAATACCCCGGTAAATCCGCTCTTGGCGGTCTGTACCTACTCCTCTCACCTCCGAATAGGAAAACCATTCGATGTCGGCGGCAATCAGCGCCTCTTTTACTTCATCGAATTTCGTTTTACGAATAATCGCTTCAATCTTTTTCATACCTTAACTAAATTAAATTAAATTAAATTAAATACTAAATTAACACTATGCCTATAAAGATATTAAAACTCAATTATTAATATCTTTTTGAATATTAAAAATTAAAATTCATTTCGTTTTGATTATTTCAGATGCAAAATTATATCATTTTTTCTAAATAAAAAATAATTTGAGAACTTTTTTTATAAAAAATAAAAACTGTTTTTTCACATAGCCTTTTTTCGTACCTTTGCACTCGTTTATAACGCTCTATCACAAAATATATGGATAAAAAGATTGCTTTGGTATTAGAAAACGGAACAATATTTCATGGATATTCCTTTGGTTATGAAGCTTCTGCCGCCGGTGAAGTCGTTTTCAATACCGCAATGGTCGGCTATCCCGAAAGCCTGACAGACCCTTCGTATTCAGGACAAATTCTGACAGTAACTTATCCTTTAGTAGGTAATTACGGTGTTCCCGAAGATCGTAGAGTGAACGGCCTTTCCGAATTTTACGAATCGGAAAAAATACAGGTCAGCGGTCTTATTATTTCGGAATATTCGCACGATTACAGTCATTGGAATGCATGCAAAAGCTTGGGCGATTGGCTGAAAGAACACAAAGTGCCGGGCATTTACGGCATCGATACGCGCGCTTTAACGAAGCTGATCCGGGAAAAAGGATCGATGCTGGGAAGAATTGAGATATCCGGCGATGATGCTGCATCCTCTCCCGCACTCCAAGCCCCTTTTACTGACCCCAATCTGGAAAATTTAGTGGCCAAAGTCAGTTGCAAAGAAATTATCCGCTACGGAAGCGGTTCCAAAACGGTGGTGCTGGTCGATTGCGGCGTGAAACACAATATCATCCGTTGTTTGTTGAAAAAAGACGTGAATATCATCCGTGTACCCTGGAATTACGATTTCAATCAACTGGAATACGACGGACTGTTTATTTCCAACGGGCCGGGCGACCCGCAACACTGCCAAATTACCGTCGAACATATCCGGGAAGCCATGCGCCGAGGAAAACCGATTACCGGTATCTGTATGGGCAATCAACTGTTGGGAATGGCGGCCGGAGCCACTACTTATAAATTGAAATACGGACACCGCAGCCATAACCAGCCGGTGCAAATGTACGGAACCTCTCACTGTTTTATCACTTCGCAGAACCACGGGTATGTAATCGACACGTCTCAGTTGGGCGAAGATTGGGAATTACTTTTCACCAATATGAACGACGGGTCGAACGAAGGCATCCGCCACAAAACGCAGCCGTGGTTTTCGGCGCAATTCCATCCCGAAGCCGCTTCCGGCCCGACGGATACGGAATTTCTGTTCGACATGTTTATCGACAATATGCAACGTTCCGGAGGCACGAAAAAGGAAACTCCTATGCAATCTGCTCCCCCTGCCGAGCGCCCTCGAAAAGTTCTCCTCTTAGGTTCCGGCGCATTGAAAATCGGAGAAGCCGGCGAATTCGACTACTCCGGCTCCCAAGCATTGAAGGCATTGAAAGAAGAAGGTATTGAAACCGTTCTAATCAATCCCAATATCGCCACGGTGCAAACTTCCGAAGGAGTGGCGGATAAGATTTATTTTCTTCCGGTTACGCCTTTCTTCGTGGAAAAAGTGATTGAAAAGGAGCGTCCCGATGGAATTCTGTTGTCTTTCGGCGGACAGACGGCGCTGAATTGCGGAGTAGCTTTGTATGAATCGGGCGTTTTTGAAAAATACAATGTGCAAGTAATGGGAACGCCGGTGCAATCGATCATCGATACCGAAGACAGGGAACTGTTTGTCAAAAAATTAGACCAAATCAACGTCAAAACCATCAAGAGCGTGGCGGTAGAATCTATTGCCGATGCTCACAAGGCGGCGGCGGAATTAGGTTATCCCATCATTGTCCGGGCGGCATACGCTTTGGGGGGATTGGGCAGCGGCTTTTGCAACCATCCCGATGAACTGCAAACGCTGGCCGAAAAAGCTTTCAATTATTCCAGTCAGCTATTGATCGAAAAATCGTTGAAAGGCTGGAAAGAAATCGAATACGAAGTGGTTCGCGATCGGCACGATCACTGTATCACGGTTTGTAACATGGAAAATTTCGACCCGCTGGGCATCCATACGGGCGAAAGCATCGTCGTGGCGCCTTCGCAAACGCTCACCAATCAGGAATATCATAAACTGCGGGAACTGGCCATCCGCATCATCCGCCACATCGGCATTGTGGGCGAATGTAATGTGCAATACGCCTTCGATACGGTTTCGGAAGACTATCGCGTTATCGAAGTCAACGCCCGCCTGAGCCGGTCTTCGGCTCTGGCATCCAAGGCGACCGGCTATCCGCTGGCATTTATTGCCGCCAAACTCGCCCTGGGTTACGGTTTGCAGGATCTGAAAAATTCTGTTACGAAAACCACTACCGCTTTCTTCGAGCCGGCGCTGGATTATATTGTGTGTAAAATTCCCCGTTGGGATTTGGGCAAATTTCACGGCGTATCGCAGGAAATCGGGTCGAGCATGAAAAGCGTCGGCGAAGTAATGTCTATCGGCCGCAGTTTCGAGGAAGTGATTCAGAAAGGTTTGCGGATGATTGCCCAGGGAATGCACGGCTTTGTCGCCAACAAGGATCTGGAAGTGGCCGACATCGACAAAGCCCTGTCCGAACCGACCGATAAACGAATCTTCATCATTGCCCAAGCATTGGAAGCCGGCTATTCGATCGACCGTATCCACGAATTGACCAAGATCGATTTGTGGTTTCTGCAAAAACTGCAATTGATCCATCAAACCGCTAAAGCCATCGGGCAGTACCATTCGATTCAGGATTTGCCGGAAGAATTATTGAGAACGGCCAAGCAGAAAGGTTTTTCCGATTTCCAGATTACCAAGCTCATCTACAAAAATTCCGATACGGCAACGGACGAAAAACCGGCGCTCCGCCAATTGCGGAAAGAGAAAGGCATTGTTCCGGTAGTGAAACAAATCGATACCCTGGCCGCCGAATATCCGGCGCAAACCAACTATTTGTATCTGACTTACAACGGTATCGAAAACGACGTCCGCTATTGGGGCGATCAGCGTTCGGTGATCGTACTCGGTTCGGGCGCTTACCGCATCGGCAGCAGCGTGGAATTTGACTGGTGTTCGGTCAATGCCTTAGAAACGATCCGAAAACGGGGCTGGCGAGGCGTGATGATTAATTACAATCCCGAAACGGTTTCGACCGATTAAGACATGTGCGACCGGCTCTATTTCGACGAACTGACTTACGAACGGGTCATGGATATTATCGAGCTGGAAAATCCGCACGGGGTTGTCCTCTCGACCGGCGGACAAATCCCGAACAATCTGGCGCTTTCGCTCGACAAAGCCGGCGTCCCCATTCTGGGAACCACCGCCGCCAACATCGACAATGCCGAAGACCGGCATAAATTCTCGTCCATGCTCGACCGGCTGGGCATCGACCAGCCGCGCTGGAAAGAGTTAACTTCGCTGTCCGATATCCACGCTTTTGTCGAAGAAGTCGGTTTTCCGGTGCTGGTGCGTCCGTCGTATGTTCTTTCGGGCGCGGCGATGAATGTCTGCTCCAATCCGGCAGAATTGACGACCTTCCTGAAATTGGCGGCCAATGTTTCGCAAAAACACCCCGTCGTGGTGAGCGAGTTTATCCAGAACGCCAAAGAAATCGAAATCGACGCTGTCGCCAATCAGGGCGAAATCATTACTTACGCCATTTCGGAGCACATCGAATTTGCCGGCGTTCACTCCGGCGATGCCACCATCCAATTTCCGCCGCAACGCCTTTATGTAGAAACTGTTCGGAAAGTCAAACGGGTGGCGCGGGGCATTGCGCAGGCCTTGCAGATTACAGGCCCGTTCAATATCCAGTTTTTGGCGAAAGACAACGAAATCAAGGTGATCGAATGTAACCTGCGGGCTTCGCGAAGTTTCCCCTTTGTTTCCAAAATTCTGAAACTCAACTTTATCGAACTGGCTACCCGCATCATGCTGGGCGAAGAAGTGGAAAAACCCCACAAAAACGAATTCGATCTGGACTATGTGGGCATCAAAGCCTCGCAATTTTCTTTCTCCCGCCTGCAAAAAGCCGATCCGGTGCTGGGCGTGGACATGGCTTCGACCGGCGAAGTCGGTTGCATCGGCGACGATTACTACGAAGCGGTGCTCAAATCGATGCTCTCGGTCGGAATGAGGATTCCGAAAAAGAATGTGCTGATTTCCAGCGGCGAACTGCGGTCGAAAGTCGATCTGCTCGAATCGTGCCGCCTTCTGCAAGAAAACGGCTATACGATTTACGCCACCGAGGGAACGCATAAATTCTTGCGCGACAATCAAATCCCGTCCATTCATGTAGCCCAACCGAGCGAAAGCGGACAGCCCAATGCGCTGGATATGATTCGCGAAAAGCAAATCGACCTCGTAGTTAACATCCCTAAAAACCTGACGGCAGGCGAATTGTCCAACGGCTATAAAATCCGGCGGGGAGCGATCGATTTCAATGTTCCGCTCTTCACCAACTCTCGCTTAGCGGCGGCGTTTATTTATGCGTTTTGTGAAATCGACATGAATAAAATTCCCATTAAGAGTTGGGACGAATATAAATAGGCCTCTGCCTCTGCCGGTAGCGGAAAAATAGGAATTTTTATTACGATTTTTTGCATTTAAAAAAATAATCCGTATCTTCGTGCCTGAAAATAAAAGGTTTATCCCTTAATGGCAAACGATTTTCATACGAATATCCCGCAAAGCGGCCGCCCGGCAAACCGGAGGACGGCGCGCTTTACCGCTGGGGAATTTTCTGAAATCAATAATTTTATCCTCATTCAATGTTGCGTAAATCAAAGGATTGCTACGCCTTTGATACTATGCTTTCCGGAAATATGCGGGGACTTCCCCGCGGTATTCGGGGAGTCCCCCGCAGCATTCGGGGAGTCCCCCGCAGCATTCGGGGAGTCCCCCGCAGCATTCGGGGAGTCCCCCGCAGCATTCGGGGAGTCCCCC
>JAITAH010000241.1 GCA_031284225.1 Dysgonamonadaceae bacterium
CGAAATAGACGATGAATACGGCTGCGGTGAACGTCAGGACGAGCGTCAGCTCTCGACAGAAGCGGCGGCGTTCCATCCACTGCACGTTGAGCAGCGAAATAAGCGCCCAGGTGAACAGGAAGGCTTGCGAGAAAGCGATAGCGAGCGTTACCATCTGTGTCAGAGGGATAATATCGTTTCCAACATTGCGACACACATATTCCACGACATTGACGGAGGCAAAAAACAGGTAAGCGCAAGCCATCATTATCCGCGTCTTGCGGTAACTTTCAAGCAAAGGTTTGCCGGGTACGGAAATAAACAGAAAACATACCCCGCCAATCAGTAGCAGACTGCCGGTTACGTAAATGGATATTATATCGTACAATAAGTGAATCATCGTTTAAGGGAACTTGCGAAAGGGAAATTAACTAATCATAAACCACCCCACCTGCCGCTGACGGTTCTGTTTGTCGAGTTGCTGTTTCAAAATTGCATTTTTCGGCGTTTCCAGCATCGGATCTTCGTTCAGAATATCGCGGGCTAAATCGCGAGCCTGGCTTAAAATTTGTCCGTCGCGCGATAAATCGGCAATCTTCAAGTCGAAAGCAATCCCGCTTTGTTGCGTACCGTCGATATCGCCGGGGCCGCGCAATTTCAGATCTTCTTCGGCAATCAGAAAGCCGTCGTTGGTTTCGGTCATGATGGCGAGGCGACGGCGGGTATTTTCCGACAATTCGTAACGGGTAATCAAGATACATAACGACTGATCGGCGCCGCGCCCTACCCTCCCCCGAAGCTGATGCAGTTGGGAAAGGCCAAACCGCTCGGCATTTTCGATAATCATCACCGTGGCGTTCGGAACGTTTACTCCGACTTCTATCACCGTAGTAGCCACCATAATCTGCGTTTCGCCGGAAACGAATCGCTGCATTTCGGCTTCCTTATCGGCCGCTTTCATTTTGCCGTGCACCATGCAGACCTTGTATTCGGGATAAATTTCACGAATCGTTTCAAACCCTTCGGTCAGGTTTTTCAGATCCATCGTTTCGCTTTCCTCAATCAACGGATAAACGATATAGACCTGACGGCCGGCCTGCAACTGTTTGCGAACGGATTCATACAGATCTTTCCGTTTCTCGCTATACAGATGGTAAGTTTTCACCGGTTTCCGTCCGGGCGGCAATTCGTCGATCACCGAAACGTCGAGGTCGCCATACGCCGTCATGGCCAATGTGCGGGGAATAGGCGTAGCCGTCATCACCAATACGTGCGGCGGAACGGTGTTTTTCTTCCACAATTTTGCCCGTTGCGCCACGCCGAAACGATGTTGTTCGTCCACGACAACCAATCCCAAGTTTTTAAATTCCACCGTATCTTCGATCAACGCATGAGTGCCGATTAAAATCTGTATTTCGCCGTTTTGTATGCGGGGAAGCATCGTTTCCCGCTGTTTTTTCCGGGTCGAACCCGTTAAGAGAGCGACTTCGATACCCAATCCGGCAAGCAGCTGGCAGATAGTTTCATAATGCTGGGTGGCAAGAATTTCTGTCGGCGCCATAATCGCCCCCTGAAACCCGTTATCCAACGCTAACAGCAGAGACAGAAGCGCCACCAGCGTTTTTCCGCTGCCTACATCGCCCTGCAACAAACGATTCATCTGTTTACCGGTATTCGTATCTTGGCGGATTTCACGGACAACCCGTTTTTGCGCATTCGTCAATGCAAAGGGAAGGTTGCGGTGGTAAAAATGATTGAAATAATCGCCGACCCGCGTAAACAGCCATCCGCCCAGGCGTTTCTCGCGATATTTGATAACCTGCAAGATATGGAGTTGCAGATAAAACAGTTCTTCAAACTTCAGGCGATATTGCGCTTTCCGCAATCCGTCGGCCGATTTGGGGAAATGGATGTTCCGGATGGCCTCATCGAGGGAAATAATATACGTTTTATCTATTACTTCCTGACTTAATGTTTCCGGCAAAGGGGCTGGAACGTTTTCCAATATCCGCACAATGATTTTCTGCAAGGCACGGGAATGGAGAAAAGCGTTTTTCATCCGTTCGGTCGTATTGTACTGTCCCTGTACGCCGACTTCCCCTTCGTAGAATTTGTCTTCCTTTTCCAATTCGGGATGGGCGATATTGATGCGACGCCCGAACAAAGTCGGTTTGCCGAACAGGATGTATTCGACTCCCGGCTTATACATTTCAGGAATTTGTTTCAACATTCGGAACCAAACCAGATCGATAGCCCCTGTATCGTCGTAAAAGGTGGCCGTTAACCGGCGACTGCTGCCCTCGCCCAACATTTCGAAACTCCGGATTTTCCCTTTCAATTGGATATAAGGCATATTGCCATCGATTTCCCGGACCTTGAAAATCTTGCTGCGGTCGATGTATTTGTAAGGAAAATAGTACAACATATCTTCCCAGGAATGGACGCCGATTTCTTTCCTGAGTGTTTCCGCCTTTTTGGGGCCGACCCCCGGCAAATACATAATATCCTGATTGTCTATATCCAATGCTTACTCATTCACCGTTGATTCAGTATCGCTTCCGCCATAATTATATCCATCGGCGTAGTAATTTTTATATTTTCGCGCCGTCCTTCTACCATGATCGGTTTGCACAGTCGCCGCGATTCGACGACGGAAACATCATCTGTAAATTTTTCGGAATATTCCGTCTGATAAGCATGAATTAATATCCGCGATAAGAACACCTGGGGCGTTTGCACCAGCCGGAACGTGGATCGATCCATGATTTTACTGTTGCCTCCTATCATCACCCTTCGCAAGGTATCGACTACGGGAATGGCCGGAAATGCGCCTTTTTTCTCTGCGGCCGCACGGAACAGCGTATCCAGCAAATCCTCGTCGATGATCGGACGAACGCCATCATGCACGGCTACCAGCGCATCGCCATATATCTGGTCCAGGCCGTTTCGCACCGAATGAAACCGGGTTTTTCCGCCATCGACCACCAGATGAGGGACGATAAAATCATGTTCCCTGCACAGATTTTGCCAATATTCCCTTCGTTCGGGCGCCAATACTAGAATAATTTGCAGGCAAGGATCGTAGTTATAAAACGCCATCAGCGTGTGCATTAAAACCGGTTTTCCTTGCAAAAGAAGATAAGGCTTAGGAATATCCATTCCCATACGCGAACCGTTTCCGGCAGCTACAATTATAGCATACTTTCTCATCATTGCATATTTTGTATGATTTTCTGAGTTTCTTCACTCACTTTATATAATTTCTCTTTACAGATTTTCAACAAACCGGCAGCTTCTTTCAGCACAGATCCCAATTCGTCCACATCCAATTTATCCTCTTCAATAAGGTCCCGTATCTCCTGTAAGCGGATAAAAGATTCTTTATAAGACATTTCCTTTTTAGCCATGATCATATTAACCTAAGATTGATACCACAAAAATACTATTTTTTTTTCATACCTTTGCAGCCTGATTTAACTTTTAATATTAGGCAGAATGAAAAATTTAAAAAGAGCGGCCGCTATTCACGACATTTCGGGATTCGGAAAGTGTTCATTAACTGTTGCTTTACCTATCCTTTCGGCGGCAGGTATCGAAACATCCGTACTTCCGACCGCCGTCTTATCTACTCACACGGGCGGATTTTCCAATTTCACTTATCGCGATTTAACGGACGACATAGCGCCGATTACCGCCCACTGGCAATCGCTCGGTATCCGGTTCGAGGCTATTTATACCGGTTTCCTCGGCTCGTTCGAGCAGCTGGATTTGGTAACCCGTTTCTTTGAAACGTTTAAAACGGAGGAAACAACGATTCTCGTCGATCCGGTCATGGCGGATAACGGGGAATTGTACAAGATATTCTCGCCGGCATTCCCTGCGGGGATGCGCAAATTGTGCGAAAAAGCCGATATTATTGTTCCCAACCTGACGGAAGCCGCACTCCTTGTCGGCGAAAAATACAATCCCGGCCCTTATACGGAAACTTATATCGAAGATTTATTGAAAAAATTGAGCGCCATCGGCCCGAAGCGTATTGTTCTGACGGGCGTCTTCTTCAACGAGGAAGAACTGGGCGCCGCCACTTACGACGCTACGACCGGAGAAACGGCTTATACGTTCGAGAAACGCATTCCCGGCTATTACCACGGCACGGGCGATGTGTTTGGTTCCGCTCTGTTATCGGCGCTGATGAACGATTTCAGTTTGAACGAATCGGCGGCTATTGCCGTTCGGTTCACCACCGCGGCCATCCGGAAAACGGCGGCGGCGGGAACGGATATCCGGTTCGGGGTGAATTTTGAACAAAGTATCCCCGAATTTTTGAAGGATTTGCGGTTGTTGTAAGACGAAGCCGTTAAGTGAATCCGGAATTATTGTTATGAGCCATTGTAAACAATTGTGCAAATTTTAAGACATTTTTTATTTTGGCAGGTCTTCCACAATTTTCCGGTGATTCACATACCGGTATTTCTTTTCATAGTCTCGAATCGCATCCCGGGTGGATTTCTCAAAATACGCCTCTCCGAATTTTTCCCAAATATAGCTTACGGCTTGGGCATTGGGATGCGTCAAATCGTCGGCATAAAAGCGATAATCCCGCAAATCGTCCAGCAGCAACTCGTAGGCGGGGAAATAACTGCAAGAGGCATTGGCCTGTATTAATTCGTTGACGGCTAATAATAAAACCGCTTTGCTTAACTGATTGGCCGTAGCGCCGTCCTTCCAGTGGCGAATCGGACTGACGGTAAACAGGATTTTTAAATCGGGATTCACCGTTTGGAGTTCCCGGATTAGACTGTTCCACAGATCGGTAATCTGCTCAACGGTCAGGCGGCTTTCTGCAAATTCCCGCGCCGGCCGTTTGTGGCAGTTGGAAACGACTTGCCCGGTGGAGAGCAGGCGATAGATATTCGCCGTCCCGAAAGTAATTATCAATAGTTGGGCTTGTCGCAAAAATTCCGACGAGCGAACGATGGCCGCATTCATTCCGGCTAAAACCGCCCGGCGGTCTTCGCCCGAAAACCGGCTGTGGTGCGAGAAACTGTGGTAAACGCCTTCGTGCAAAAATAAATCCGATTCCGTATAAACGTTCCGGATGATTAAATCCCGCAAGCCGTTGGCGACCGATACTGGATTATAGACGATTCCGAACGGGTTGACATCGACCGTAAACCCGCCTCGAAGCATCCGCTCCGAAATATTTTCCGCGAAACAGGAACCGATCATCATCACTTTGTCTGAA
>JAITAH010000390.1 GCA_031284225.1 Dysgonamonadaceae bacterium
TTAGTCGCTTTTTTCCTCTACGAAACCTATCTTTTGATGAGAAAAACGGGCGCTTCTACCATTTTCCTCGGCGTACTGGCTTTCATCAGTATCTGGTTACTGGTATCGAAAATTTTCCAGATGCGGCTCATTGGCAGCATTATGGATAAGTTTATCGACGTTGGCCTGATTCTGTTAATCGTGGTTTTCCAACGGGAAATCCGGCAATTCTTGCAAGGATTAGGCTCCAACAAAGGCATTCAGGCCGTAGTCCGCCTGTTCCGGCCCCGGAAAAAAAGCACGTTGAACGACGATATTTCTTACATTATGCCGATTGTGATGGCCGCCATCAATATGGCCAAGCGGAAAGAAGGCGCTTTGATCGCCATCCGGCAAAACGTATCGCTCGACACGTTCGTCGAAACCGGCGAAGAAATCGACGCCAATATCAGCGCTCGCCTCATCGAAAACATTTTCTTCAAAAACAGCCCGCTGCACGATGGTGCGATGATTATTTCCGGAAAAAAAATACAGGCGGCCGCCTGTATTCTACCCGTATCCCAACGGCTGGATATTCCCAAACGATACGGCCTGCGCCACCGTTCGGCCCTCGGACTGGCCGAGCAAACCGACGCCAAAGTGATTATCGTATCCGAAGAAACCGGCAAAATCTCCCTGGCGCACAACGGCCAACTGATTACCAATATTTCCCCCGAAGAATTGCAGAAAATACTGATTGCGGACGATTAGTACAGAACCGTATAAAAAATAATTTCCTTAAATAAATAGCCGGATATACGGGCTTTCGCTCACTTTATTTCTTGACACACCGAATGGGAAAAGCGAACGACCGCCGAAAATTATTGCTCGGTTCTATAGACGAACCTACCAAGTACAAGCCATAACTTGAGACGCCATTAGAATAAGCCGAGCTACTCCAATAGTCGCTGTGGTTGGCCACGTCGTACAACTGACCGGTAATGGCGTCACGAAACCCCGAAACCGGAAAAAAAATACCACGATAAGTAGTAGCGCCCGTATTAATAGTACCATTAGTCGATTTCCCTACAGGATCGCCTAAAGCATAATTCGAAGCGGGAAAGTCACTATTAGTGCCGGTCGGATAGCGAGTCCAACCAATCGGAGTAGTACCATCAGAAGCATAATTCCAACCATTATTATTATAAGCGCCAAACTCATAAGACATAGGCAACCGGTAGGCAGCATTGATATACTGGCATATATCACCCCGATAGCCCGCCCATACAGCAGACGTATTCTGATCCGAAGCGCTTACAAAGTCAGACGTCCGACCGGTCCGAACGACAGGGGACTGGGCATAACTGCCATCAAAATAAGGTATTTCTGTAGCCGCAGCAGCAACGCCCGCCGTTGGGGATGCCCATGTACTCCAACCCTGGCTTCGTGCATTCGTCTGATAGTATCCCGTAGGACTGGAAGCATGGGGAATGTAGATGGGCGTCCCGGTAGTCGCATTGCCGGCAGTACCGTATTCCATAGTAGCTAAACCACCTGCCAACGCCCCGGATATACCCACTAACGAACCCCATTTAAAAAACACACCCTGGTACCTATTATTCGTATTATTGCCCGCGAGATCAAAAGTCAAGCGGCCTTCGCCACGAGCCGTAGCCGTAGCAGCCTTCGTACTCGCCCAGTAAATGTTAGAACCTGCAAACTCGACCAACTTGAAATCGACAGTTAAATTATATTCTTTACCCGGCTCCATCGTCATGGCAAAAGAAGTGCGCAAAATATTTATGAGAGCGCCGCCATTCACTCCCTTTATAACTACGTTATAAAGGTTAATAATAGTCGGATTGGCGCCAGCCGTGTAAACCGTACGGGCTGTACTCACCCATTTTGTAGGTGTACTTGGGATCATAGTCAAACTATTACTACCATAAACACCAACAGTAGGAGCCACGTTTCCATTATAGACAGTCAGATCAGCGGTGTATCCCGGATTAACCGATGCGGATGATAAACCGATAATATCCGGCCGGTTGGAAACAATGTTATCGGTCGTAACCCAAAGCGTTACCCACGAAAACTGATGTTTTAGCTGGATATTTACAGTGTTATGAGTATCGTCAATGCTTGTTTTGGCGCTCACACCCCACAACAAATCCCGCGAAGAATTTATGTTCGATACGGTTTCCGGATTGGCCGGAAAATCAGTGGTAGAGTTCAATGAATAAGCCACAAATTCATAATCGCCTTTCTCTATCTCCAAGGGCGCTTCGGAACCTGCCGGCACAACGGCGCTGCCGCTAATTTCGTACCGGGCATAATCCGTAGCCGAAGAAGCCCTTACATTATTGATAACCTTATAAGCTGCTATAATCAATTTCGTGCCGGGAGCAAGGGGTGAGCTACTTCTGGTCGGGGAGGCCTCTACCGGCGACAGCGTCGCATACATATACATATCGCCATAGACATGCGTTACTACCGTTTCCGGAACTTCCGGAAGTCCTGAGCTGCGCAAGCCTTCACCGGCGGAATACGGCATTTCTGTTACCGAAAGACTGACCAGTACCTTTTCTCCCGAACCGTCCGCGCCGCCCGGAAGTTCTCTTTCGCACGATAACAGCATAATCGCCAAACCGAATAACAGATAGATTATCGTTACTACATAACAGGCATAACGCCCTATAAATATTCCCGTATTTTCTGTTTTCATTCTATTTTCCTTTTTTTATTATTTTAGAATATTGACAAATCGCCATCGTTCTCACTCTGTGAGGCGCCGGGAACATAGTCTTCCACCGTTATGGTATTAGGACTCACTTGATACATCCCGGCTACCGCCAACTCCAAGGCTACCCGATGGAGTTCTACTATCGGGCAGACATACTCTTTTTTCTTTGTTGTTTTCATTTGCATTTTTTTTAATTATTCCATTTATTTACAATTCCACTCCTATCGTGTTCCGTCCATTGTCGTGTTCCGGGCTACCGATATTTCGTTCTTGGCGGGACGACACGCAAGCTCAACATTCATTTTTCTATTGATATAGAAGCCGTAAACGACTATTGCTTGTCCGGAACTCAGGTTAATAATTTCTGCATTAGCAAGGAATAGCGATACATTCGCCAGGCAGGCGATGTCGGAGCGCGAGCTTGGCACATAAAAAATTCCCGCGCCGCCTTTCTTCGTGCAAGAAAGGCGGTGCGGGAATAATTCCGGAGAACAGCGCTTACCGCCGGCTCTGTCGCCGTCGATAACGCTTTAAAAAAATTTATTTTTTTAAGAGGTGTATATCGAATCTCTCTCTCTCTCTCTCTCTAATATTTTTCGGAGAACTACCAAATATTTATAGTTAATTATTCTTAATCTTTTCATTTTTTTTGCTGCCTTTTTACTGTTTTTGTGCTTCTTTACCTGCTTTTCTGCTGTTTTTACTCGTTCTTTTTACCCTCAAATATTGTAAAATATTTTATTATAATCGACCAATTGTTAGCGTTTTATGACGGCAAATGTAAACTGTTTTTTTTAATAGTACAAATTTCAGACCAAAAAAATTCAGCGCGCATTTCGCGCACAATACTCGGCGCTCGATAGGTTGGCATGGCTGTTTTTCCTGAGTTGTCTTTGGCAGGCGCTCCCGAACTGTCTTGCAACTTGCAAGAGGTTGTTCACATTCAAGCCCCTCGTTCGGCATAGCGCCTACGTCATGTCGAGATAACAACGAAACTCCTGCTTCGTTAACAAAGCGGGAATCCTGCTTCCAAGTTAGCCGGTTCTTCTTCCGTCGCCACCGGTTCTGCCGCCGGTCTTTCTTTTCCCGGAACCGCCGGCTCTGTCGGAAAAGGAAACAGAAACGGCTGTCTCAAAAATTGTTTTTTCGGCATTAAACCAGATCGCTTGAGTCCGACCGAAACGAACGCATCTTCGTAAGCGCAAAGTTGACACTTTGTCGCATGTTCGAAGTAAATAGCTCTAAAAATTACGAACAAACTGTTAAAAAAAGAGGATCAATTCTTAAAGCGCTGACGTTGTGCACTAAGCGCCATGCAATTTATTTCCCGTTTTGTTTTCCGAATCGGATAAATTATTGTAATTTTGCGCTGCGAAAAATTCGTTAATTAATAACATAGTACATTATGAAAATTGGTATTCCAAAAGAAATCAAAAACAATGAAAGTCGCGTTTCATTGACTCCGGGCGGCGCCTATGCGTTGGTTCAACACGGCCATGAAGTGTATATTCAGGCTAATGCCGGAGTAAACAGCGGATTCAGCGATGAATCTTACATAAAAACAGGAGCAAAAATTCTTCCCACAGCCGAAGACGTTTTTGCGACGGCCGAGATGATCATCAAAGTAAAAGAACCGATTGCGAGCGAATACAAACTGATCCGCCCCAACCAGTTATTGTTCACGTATTTCCACTTCGCGGCGGACGAAACGTTGACAAAAGCCATGATCCAAAGTCAAGCCGTATGCTTGGCTTACGAAACGGTCGAAAAGCCCGACCGGTCGTTACCGCTGCTGATTCCGATGTCGGAAGTTGCCGGAAGAATGTCGATTCAGCAGGGAGCGAAATATCTGGAAAAACCGCAAGGCGGAAAAGGCATTCTGCTGGGCGGCGTTCCCGGAGTTAAACCGGCTAAAGTACTGGTGCTGGGCGGCGGTATTGTAGGAACCCACGCCGCATGGATGGCCGCCGGATTGGGCGCTCGCGTTACTATTATGGACGTATCGCTCCCCCGTTTGCGCTATTTGAGCGAAATTATGCCCGCCAATGTCGAGACTTTAGTTTCGAGCCGGTACAACATCGAACAAATCCTGCCGGAGGTCGATCTGGCGATTGGCGCAGTATTGATACCCGGCGCCAAAGCGCCCTACCTGATTACTAAAGAAATGTTGCCTCTCCTCTCGAAAGGTTCGGTCTTGGTGGACGTAGCCATCGACCAGGGCGGATGTTTCGAAACTTCGCATCCGACTACGCATACGAATCCGGTGTATGATGTGGACGGAATTATTCATTATTGCGTCGCTAACATCCCAGGAGCCGTTCCGATGACTTCTACGCTGGCTTTGACCAATGCTACATTGCCTTATGCTTTATTGCTGGCCAATGAAGGTTGGGAAGCTGCCTGCGAAAAACATGCCGATTTGCGCGAAGGATTGAATATTGTTCATGGAAAAGTAGTGAACAAGGCTGTGGCTGAAACGTTCGGGTTTTAAAAACATACTTTCTTTTTTCGATCAAAGAGGTTGTGCTCCGTCATTGCGAGGAGCGTAGCGACGAAGCAATCTATGAAAAGACGCTCGGTACGCGGTACTCTGCGTTTTTTTGTATTACCTTTGGCACAAAAAACCCATGAGCTGGATAGAATTGAAACAGATGATCTTTTACGCTTTCCACGGCGTTAACGCACAGGAAAGAAAAGTCGGCAACACCTACACGGTCGATTTGAAGTTCGAATGGGACATTCGCAAAGCAGCCGAAACGGATCTTTTGGCCGATACGATAAATTACGCTACGGTCTATGCCCTTGTCCGGGAAGAAATGGCTATCCCTTCCCACCTGATTGAACATGTCGCCGGGCGGATTATCCGTCGCCTCCGGCAAGATTTTCCCGGTATCGAAACCATCGAACTCCGTCTGGCCAAACAAAACCCGCCTTTCGGAGGCGATATCCGGGAAGCGGCCGTAGTCATTATCAGTCGAAAGAAAATTTAGAGATATAAGACAATAAAGAATATCGAAGAAAGACAAAGGCCATCTTCTTCCGTCTTTTATCTTATATCTGTTTTTCCGTTTGCGTATAATTGAGGATTTTATACTATCTTTGTAGCGGTTATAATAATTTCATTAGATTCAACGAAAGAATCGAATAGGTTTTAATATTTAAAAATAAAAGCAAAATGAGAATTAAAAAACTTTACCAGTTTGTATGGCTTATTCCTGCTCTGGTCGGAATAAGTTTCATTTCTGCCGCTTCTTCCGGCGAATCGAATGTTGCCGTTGTCATGCAAAGCGACAAAGTAGTTACCGTGGACAAAACGACTCACGATTTCGGAACCATCGCCGAAGACGGCGGCCCGAAAAGCGCCACCTTCGTGGTTATCAACAAGACGGACGCCCCCATTTTAATTACGAACGCCCGCAAATCCTGCGGCTGCACCAGCGATCCGGTCTGGACAAAAACGCCTATCGAACCGGGTAAAACCGGAACCGTAACCATGCAGTTCGACCCGAAAGGCCGCCCCGGCCCGTTCGACAAAACGGTTACTATTTATACCAACAGTACGCCCGACAGAATCACGGTTCATATTACAGGAACTGTTCAATAACTTATTTATTTAAATATAATCCATGAACACCTCTCAGATTAAAGAAAAATTTCAGGAATTATACGGCCCCGGCGGAGCGCTCTACGTTTCCCCGGGACGTATTAACTTAATCGGCGAGCATACCGATTATAACGGCGGATTTGTATTGCCCGGAGCCATCGATAAAGCCATGTATTGCATCATCAAACCCAACGGGACGGACAAGGTGCGGGCTTATGCGCTGGACTTGTCCGAATC
>JAITAH010000015.1 GCA_031284225.1 Dysgonamonadaceae bacterium
CGGGAAGAATCCTGCGCGTCTGTATTTATCGACGACTCATTCGCCGCCGTCAATCGTAAACGATTGAAGACGAAGTTGTTTATAAAATGTGTCTCTCTCTCTCTCTCTCTATTTTTTTCAAAATAACTACCAAATAATTATAGTTAAATTTTCTTAAATTGTTCATCTTTTTTGTCGCTTTTTGCCGAAATATTGTGTGTTGTTTTTAGGTAAATCATCAATTTTTAACGATTTACGCGAGCAAAGTAAATGATTTTTTTTGAATTGTGCAAGGATTAAGCTGTTTTTTTATTATTACGAGGTTGTATCAAAAGGTCGATTTCTCGTCATTGCGAACTGCGAGGAACGAAGCAGGAAGCAAATCGAATTATTAATTATCAATGGATTGCTTTGGGCGAACGCCCTCGCAATGACGGTTTTGTTACTTTTGACACAGCCTCTTATGAAGATTACGGCTTTCAGCCGATCGCCGTTCGCCCCCGATTTGTGCGTAATTGGATATTTAATATTATCTTTGCACCCTAATTTTAGGATATTGAAACGATGAGCAAAAAATTTGCCGAATACAACCGGCTGGATTTACCGGAAATCAATCAGGAAATCCTGAAACGTTGGGAAGAAAATCAGGTTTTTCATCAAAGTTTGGCCATCCGGGAAGGGGCGCCTCCTTTCGTTTTTTACGAAGGCCCTCCTTCGGCCAACGGAATGCCGGGGATTCACCACGTGATTGCCCGCAGCATCAAAGATATTTTCTGCCGCTATAAAACCATGAAAGGCTTTCTGGTGAAACGAAAAGCCGGCTGGGATACTCACGGACTCCCCGTAGAACTCGGCGTCGAAAAAGCGCTGGGCATTACCAAAGAAGACATCGGCAAAAAAATATCGGTCGAAGAATACAACGCCGCCTGCCGCAGGGATGTGATGAAATATACCAAAGAATGGGAAGACTTGACCCGTCAAATGGGTTATTGGGTGGATATGGACGATCCGTACATTACCTGCGATAATCGCTACATCGAAACGCTTTGGTGGTTGTTGAAACAACTGTATCAAAAAAACTTATTATACAAAGGATACACCATTCAACCCTATTCGCCCGCGGCGGGAACCGGTTTGAGCACCCACGAACTGAACCAGCCGGGATGCTACCGCGATGTGAAAGATACCACCTGCACGGCTCAATTCAAAATTGTAAATCCTCTCCCGAAAATGGACGAATTTGGCGAGGCCTTCTTTCTGGCGTGGACAACCACCCCTTGGACATTGCCTTCCAATACCGCACTCTGCGTCGGACCGAACATCGAATACGCAGCGGTGCAATCCTATAACCCGTACACGGGAAAACCCCTTACGGCAATTATCGCCAAGGAGCTGGCGTTTACGCATTTCAACGAAAAGGCGGCAGACATCGCTTTGGAAGATTACCGGCCGGGAGATAAACTCATCCCTTTCCGGATCGTCGCGGTGTGGAAAGGCGAAGCATTGGCCGGCATGGAATACGAGCAATTAATTCCCTGGGTGAATCCGGGACAAGGCGCATTCCGAGTCATTACCGGCGATTTTGTTACTACCGAAGACGGTACGGGAATCGTCCACACCGCTCCTACTTTCGGCGCCGACGACGACCGTGTAGCCCGCGCCAATGGCGTTCCCCCGCTGATGTTGATCGATAAAGACGGAAACCAGCGCCCGATGGTGGATCCCACCGGCAAATTTTTCTTGTTGGACGATTTGGACGAAACATTTGTCAAAACCCATATTCAGGTTCCGCTCTATGCCGAATTTGCCGGACGTTATGTAAAAAATTCTTTCGACAAGAATCTGAAAGATACCGATTCGACCTTAGATATCGACATCGCCGTGATGTTAAAGCAGGGGAACCGCGTTTTCAAAATCGAAAAACACACGCACAATTATCCGCATTGCTGGCGTACCGACAAACCGGTGTTGTACTATCCCTTGGACAGTTGGTTTATCCGCACCACCGCCATCAAAGACCGGATGATTGAATGGAACAATACGATTAACTGGAAACCGCAATCGACCGGATCGGGACGTTTCGGCAAATGGCTCGAAAACCTGCAAGACTGGAATTTGTCCCGCTCGCGCTATTGGGGAACGCCCTTGCCCATTTGGCGGACGGAAGACGGTTCGGAAGAAAAGTGCATCGGTTCGGTCGCGGAATTACTGGAAGAAATCGACAAAGCCGTCGCTGCCGGCGTTATGCCGGCGAATCCCTATCAAACATTCAAAACAGGCGTTTATACCGCAGAAAATTATGCGCCGGAAACCATCGACCTGCACCGACCCTATATCGATCAAATCATACTGGTTTCGGAAACCGGACGGGCGATGAAGCGGGAAAGCGATTTGATTGACGTTTGGTTCGATTCGGGCGCCATGCCTTTCGCCCAAGTGCATTATCCGTTTGAAAATACGGATTTAATAGATCATCAATCATTCTACCCGGCCGATTTTATCTCCGAGGGCGTTGACCAGACGCGCGGCTGGTTCTTTACGCTTCACGCCATCAGCGCCATGATTCAGGATTCCGTTGCTTTCAAAAACGTTGTTTCTACCGGCTTGGTGCTGGATAAAAACGGCAACAAAATGTCGAAACGCTTAGGAAATGCCGTTGATCCGTTTGCAACCATCGCCACGTACGGTTCCGATCCTTTGCGCTGGTACATGATTACCAATGCGTCGCCTTGGGACAATCTGAAATTCGACCCCGAAGGCATCGAGGAAGCCCGCCGCAAATTCTTCGGCACCTTATATAATACGTATTCGTTCTTTGCCCTGTATGCCAATGTGGATGGTTTCGACGGCACGGAACCCGGCGTTCCTTTTGCCAAACGCCCCGAAATCGATCGCTGGATACTTTCCCTGCTTCATTCGTTAATCCGGGAAACCGACGAGCAGTATGCCGCCTACGAACCTACCCGCGCCGGACGGGCGATCAACGATTTTGTCAACGACAACCTCAGCAACTGGTATGTCCGCCTCAACCGCAAACGTTTCTGGGGCGGCGGCATGAATACCGACAAACTTTCGGCGTATCAAACGCTTTATACTTGTCTGAAAACGGTCGCGCAATTGATGGCGCCGGTCGCTCCATTCTATGCCGATAAACTGTACGCCGATTTGATAGGGGACGAAAAAGTATCCGTTCACTGTTCCGATTTTCCGGCCGCCGATCCTTCGCTGATTGACAAAGCGCTGGAAGAACGCATGCAAATTGCCCAAGATATTTCTTCCATGGTATTGGCCTTGCGCCGGAAAGTGAACATCAAAGTGCGGCAACCGCTATCGTCCATCATGACGCCGGTGCTGGACGAAACCCAGAAAGAAGCCATTGAAGCGGTGCAAGCATTGATTCTGAATGAAGTCAATGTAAAAACCATCGAATACGTGGACAATGCTGCCGGCATTTTAGTCAAAAAAATCAAACCCGACTTCAAGAAATTAGGCCCGCGCTACGGCAAAATCATGAAAGATGTGGCGGCAGCCATCGCCGGATTACCACAGGACGAAATCCTGAAGCTGGAAAACTGTGGCCAGCTGGAACTTCCGGTGGCCGGACAAACCGTCGAAATCACCACCGATGATGTCGAAATCCTTTCGGAAGATATTCCCGGCTGGTTAGTGGCCAACAACGGCAAATGGACGGTGGCGCTGGACATTACCGTTACGGACGACTTGCGAAAAGAAGGCATCGCCCGCGAATTGGTTAACCGCATTCAGAATATCCGCAAATCCAACGGATACGAAATTACGGACAAAATCCTCGTTACCATTCAACCGGACGAACGGATCAACGAAGCGGTGGAAGAATATAAATCGTACATCGCCCATCAGGTGCTGGCTGACAAAATTATCCTGTCTTCGCTTACGAACGGCACAGAATTGGACTTCGACGATTTCAAATTAACCGTTCATATCGAACGTTTGGTCAAATAAAATAAATACAGTACTTTTGTGCATTAAAAATTTACGATTATGAGCGAAAAAACGAGATACACAGATGTCGAATTGGAAGAATTCCGCACCATCATTCTGGACAAACTGGAAACAGCGCGCCGCGATTACGACCTGCTGAAAGCCACGTTGATGAATACCGACGGTAACGACGTTACGGATACCTCTCCCACCTTCAAAGTATTGGAAGAAGGCGCTTCTACTTTATCGAAAGAAGAAGCCGGCCGGCTGGCGCAACGCCAGATGAAATTCATTCAGAATTTGCAGGCGGCGCTGGTGCGTATCGAAAACAAGACTTACGGTATTTGCCGGGAAACCGGTAAACTGATCCCGGCCGAACGGTTACGCGCCGTCCCCCACGCAACCCTGAGTATCGAGGCGAAACAAGGCCTGAAATAATATGAAGCTATCGAAAGGCTTTGGGGCGGTTGCCGTCATCGTATTAATCCTGCTGGCCGATCAGGCGCTTAAAATCTGGATTAAAACCCACCTGACAATCGGCGAAGACATCCGGATCGCTAATTGGTTTTTCCTCCGCTTTGTGGAAAACAACGGGATGGCGATGGGCATCGAAATTTTCGGAAAACTCTTTTTATCGATTTTCCGCATCATTGCTTCGGGCGCTATTATTTACTATCTTTTCCGCATCATCCGGCGCAACTTTGCGACCGGATATATTATTTGTATCTCCATGATTTTTGCCGGCGCTGTCGGAAATATTTTCGACAGTATTTTTTACGGAGTTATTTTTAGCGAAAGCACGCCGTTGAACGTCGCCGTACTGTTCCCGCCCGAAGGCGGATATGAAACTTGGCTGCACGGCAAAGTGGTCGATATGTTTTATTTCCCCTTATTTGAATTTAACTGGCCTTCGTGGATGCCTTGGATCGGCGGACAGGAATTTGTTTTTTTCCGCTACATCTTCAATCTGGCGGACGCCGCCCTGAGCGTAGGCATTGTCCTGTTGCTGTTGTTCTACCGAAAAACATCCTTTGCAAGTTCTGAAAAGTAGGCCATGCGTTCCCGTTCGTTCATCTGCTGTTTTCTTCTTGTATGTATCGCCGCCTGTACCGGAAAACCGGCGTATGTGTTGTCGGACAAGAAAATGGAAAACGTGTTGTTCGACCTTTACCTGGCGGAAACGGAAATCAATGAAAATTCTGCCATCTTCTACAACGACTCCGCTAAAAAACAGGAATTGTTGCAATCGGTATTTCAAAAGCATAAAATTTCGCAAGCCAAATTCGATACTTCGCTGGTGTGGTACAATGCACATATCCAGCGGTACATGAAAATAAATACCCAACTCGCCGAGCGTTACGACCGTCAGATTGACCAATTAGAAGCCGAACTGAAACGGCAAGAGAAGGCGTTGCGCCAAGATTCCATTTCATTCAAAGATTTGAATCTCAAAGATTTTGCCACGCCTTTGCTTTACCCCTGGTTTCCGGAAACGGCTACGGATTCCATTCAGCCGCCGGATACGCTTTTAATTCCAGCGAAAAAAACGTACTTTTGCGTGGAATATCCCTGATATGGAAGAAGCGCTGAAAAAAGCATACAACATCGTCCGGAAAGGCGGAATCATCCTCTATCCTACCGATACGATTTGGGGCATCGGATGCGACGCTACCTGTACGGAAGCCGTTCAACGAATTTACGCCCTCAAACAGCGGCCGGACGCTCATTCTATGCTCGTACTGATTGATTCGCC